>JAOTUP010000362.1 GCA_029863825.1 Acidobacteriota bacterium
ATCCAGGCGGTCACAAGCACAAGGGCGGCGCCGCAGCACCGCCCCCGTCTCCGACGTCGCTGATTCGTTGCTGGAATCAGGGTTCTCCTGCGCGTTCTTCGAATCTTCTCGGCATCTCCGCAACCCGTTCGTCGATCCGCCTCAGTCGTTCCATGCCAGGCCGTGACTCGGAGCAGGGGCGTCGTGCGGCGATGGATCGTTGGCCCGAATAGAACCATCGGTCCAGCCGAGACCGAGCATCGCGAGCAGTACGCCAACGATGGCCAGCAGTTCCAGGTTTCGCATCATGAGAGTGTCTCCGTTCGCGTTGCTCGTGTCTCGCCGCTCCCGCTGCTCACTCCGCCAGCTCCCACTTACTGCTGCTCTACCCAGACATTCACCCAGGCCGGCAGCGTCGTCATGTCGGACCAGGCGAACCCGTCGCTCCACGCGAAAGCGTCACTCCAGGCGAAGGCGTCGCTCCACGCGAAGGCGTTGCTCCAGGCGAAGGCATCACTCCAGGCAAGGCCATCACTCCAGGCAAAGCCATCACTCCAGGCAAACCCGTCCTCGAAGACGTACTTGCCGTTCCAGAGGTAGCCGTCGTTTTCGATCGGTTGACCGTCGGGACCGCGGACGAAGAAGGTGTAGGACGTCTTCCCCTTGCTTCTCGTCTCGTACGCGTCGACCGGCCCGTGAAAGTGCTGGGTCCCGACGAGATCGGCGTCGATGTCGAGTCCCTGGTTGGCGGTACCGGTGGCGACCGAATGGACGGCGTCGTAGGCGTTTACCAGACCTGCGCCCTGCTGGTAGACCGTGTAGACCGGGCTGCTGCCGGAGAAGGACGCCGGTCGCGCGCTCGTCATCAGGCGGTGCTTGACCTCGTCCGGGGTGAGCTGCGGCTGATCCTGGAGCATCAGGGCGACGATGCCGGTGACGAAGGCGGTGGCCTGCGAGGTGCCCGACATGTTGAAGTAGTAGCCGCCGTCATGGAACTCGGGATGATCTTCCGCCAGCGATGCCGTGTTCTTGACCAGGCCCAGGACGTGCCCACCCGGCGCCACGACTTCCGGCTTGATGAACGCCTCCGCCGTTGGGCCGGTCGATGAAAACGCGGCCAGGAGATCGTCCGACATGTCGGTGGGGGTGTAGTTGTCGGTCATCGCACCGACGGTGATCACATACGGCACATTGCCCGGCACCCCGATCGTCATCGCATCGGGCCCCTTGTTGCCGGCCGAGGCCACGACGACGATGCCGGCGCGCCAGGCTTGCATGATCGCCTGGTTGATCGGGTCGTCCCAGTAGTAGGACTGCGGTGTGGAGCTGAACGAACAGTTGAGCACCCGGATGCCGTAGGAGTCCTTGTTGGCCACCACGAAATCGATACCCGCGATGATGTCCGCATAGCTCGCCGAGCCGCTGGCGTCGAAGGCTTTGACCACGACCAGATCGGCCCGGGGCGCCATGCCGTTGTACTTACCGCCACTCGCCTCCCGACTCGAGACGGCGATGCTGGTGACATGTGATCCGTGGCCGTGTTCGTCGTCGCCGATC
Organism: Acidobacteriota bacterium; assembly: GCA_029863825.1. Lineage (GTDB taxonomy): Bacteria > Acidobacteriota > Thermoanaerobaculia > Multivoradales > JAHEKO01 > JAOTUP01. The sequence continues at coordinate 1,537 of JAOTUP010000362.1, forward strand.
CAGTAGGTCCGACCAGTGCTCGGCTCGTATTCAGCCAGGACCCGTTGGTCGTTTTCCGGCGTTTTGGTAAGGCCGTTGTCGGTGAAGATGCCGGAGTCCAGGATGGCGATGGTCACGCCGCGGCCGTCGATCCCGTCGGCGTGCAGAAGGTCCGCGCCGAGATGCACCGGATAGTGAGTTTCGATCACAGAGCTCGGACCGACCTTGTCGCCGTCACTCGGTTTGCTGCCGCCCTTTCCCGCCAGCTCCGCCTCGCCGTTCTCCCAAACCCGCCGGACCGAAGGATCTTCCGCGAGCGCCATCCGCTGATCGGCGGTCAGCTCAGCTCCGACCGCATTGATAATCGACAGCCCGTGCGTCGTTCGGCCACCGGCCGCCTCAACCCGAGACGTCGCCAGCTCGGTGCTGGCCGCTTGGACGATGTAGCTTGCAGCCTGATCGCCTGGAGAGGCGGCCGGAACCGCAAGACTCGAGAGCACAAGGAGGCCGCACGCCAAGAGTGCCGTCCGCCTCGACGAGTGAGTAGTGTGATTTCCGTGCTTCATTGATAGCCGCCTCTCTCTTTGGGGGAGATGTCCGACGGTGCCGGTATCACAGTCTGAACGGCCGTCGGTTTGCTGTGCCTGAGAGTGATTCATCAGTCGTTCCATGCCAGGCCATGGCTCGGCGCCGGACCACTCGTCGGGACCGGCTCCTCCTGCAGGCCGGCACCGTCACGCGGTGTCGGACCGCCCACGAGGCCGAGACCCAGCAGCGCCAGGATCACGCCGACGATCATCGTCATCTCTATGGTTCGCATCATCAAACTCACTCCTCTCGTATTCCCTTGATTCTCATGTCTTCTCTTGTGTTTCTCGTGTGCGTCCTTGATCGTCTTGGGCCAGCGTTCACGAAAAATATGGCGGTGTCCGCTTCTCACTCACAGCAATAAAGCAAGGTTCGGGCCAGCTGAATCTGATCGTCCAACGGGAAGGCTCGAACACACTCGTCCGAGCTGCGAAGGAACCCAGGATCGCCTGCCACGACGAGATTCCCCGTCGCTTTCGTCCTGCTGAGCTCCCGTTGCACCGTCTGGAAGATAATCGTTTCACGCATCTCCTTCAGAGCAACGGGGGTACCACAGACGTATTGCGATCCATCGATGTTTCGGCCGGCTCCTGATTCACCCAAAAACAGAGTCGCACCTTCCACAGGTAAGTCACTTATAATGAGTGAGTTATCGTCATTTGAGACCGAGGCTGAACCGAGTGCTATGCGAGCATCAGAGCCGCGTCTCGTCCGGCACCACGACACGGCGCAAGGGAAGAATCCCCTGGGAGAAACTCCCCTTCCTGGGAGAAAGGCCCCCAGGGCGGTGCCACCGAAGGGTCACCAAGAAAATATGGGTTGCGTGATGACTTGCTGAAAAACGGATGGCAAAAAACGGCGAGGAAAAGCGAGGAAAAGGTGACAGGATACTTTTTCTCGGCGTACTCCAATCCTCTGAACGAGCACGCGACCGCTTGGCGAGGAAAGAGTGGATTCAAGAAGTTGAAGAGGTTGCGAACAGGTATCCTGTCACCGAGGATTACTGGATTCTGACGGCGGGGTCGCCGATGATGTTGTAGATCTCGAGCATGAAGCGGTAGCGGCCGGCTTCGGCGTAGGCGTGCTGGGCCTCGAGGACCGCCTCGCCCACGGTCACGGCGCCGCCTTCGGCGAGCTTCGTCACCAGCGCCTGGTTCAGGATCCGCGCCTCGCTGTTGAGC
>JAOTUP010000363.1 GCA_029863825.1 Acidobacteriota bacterium
GAACACCAGGATTTCGACCACACTCGCTGCATGGGAATCGATGCATCCAAGATCTTGATAGCGATCTCTCAAGATGGAGGCCTGGCGGTCGCTGAGACCGCGGAAAACATACGGCCCACCCGCGAAGTCGATGCACAGATCGGTGGTGCCCCAGCGATGACCGCTGCGGCGAGCGGGAAAGAGGTCGGGCAGGTGCAAGAATCTCTCGGCGAAAGTCATCTCGAGAAGACCCCGGCGCGCCACAGGCGGACGAAACGAGCCGCTGCGGTAAGACGGTCGGCGAGAGACACGCGAGCAGCGCGTGGCCCCGCAATGACGCGACCGATTACCTGCTCTGGCAAGAGCGGCGGATCGAGAGTGCCGGAGGCATCGGCGCGTGTCTGCAGGAGTAGGCGGGAATTGCGGCGATGGAAGCCGATCAGGCGATGCACCCGCAACTCACTCTGCCGAGACCTGAAGGCCAGAATGTCACCGGGCCAGTACCGGCGTCTGGGCGAAACGATGATCTCCGATCCCGGCTCGAGCCGCGGGGCCATGCAGTGTCCTTTGACGACGAGGGCGAGCGGATGCTCCTCCGCCAGCGCCTTGAGACCTTCGGTCACGAGCCCGCTCTCGCGGTCGAGCTCGGCACACCCGGTGGGCGAGCCCTCAGCGATGTGGGAATGTCGCATCGGCGTCGAGCCGTCAGCTCGAGTCGTGGGCATTCGCGCTCTTCTGCCGTGCCAGATCTTCTTCGAGCTCTGCAACCCGGGTGCGGAACGTCGGCGCCGTGACTGCGAGGAGTTTCGAGCCTTTGGACGTATCCCCCGGCACGCGATGGAGAATCTCCTCCAGCAGGATTCTCGACGCCTCCTTCAGCGGCTCCCTGCCCGCCTGCGAGCCACTGGGATCGACCAGTTGCCGCAGAATCGACCGCACTTCCTCCCAGCGACCGGATCGCGGCGATAACCCCGCGCGAACCTGCTCGTCGGCCTTCGCGAATCGCCGTCTAAATGTCGTCTCCGGTATTCCAAGAAGCTCCGCTCCGCGTCGAGCGACACCTTTGGCCAGCGCATTTGCCTCGAGAACCAAATCCTCCCGCAGCCAGCGCCCCAGCGGGTAGACGACCGCCGACTCGTCGGATAGTGCGAGATCGATTTCCTCCCTGAGGGCGGACCTCAAGCGTTTCTCCGGAGAAGAAAGTGAGGCGTCGGGTGCCGGTGGGGCCTCCCGGAGCGGAGAGTCCGCAGGGTCCGGAGGCGAGGGCACCGATGCCTGCCGAGGATGAAGCATCGAGTCCAGTTGCAGTTCCTCGGGGCCGATTTCCTCCTGTTCGCAGAGGATGACGGCCTGCATGATCCTATTCTGCAGCTCGCGGATATTCCCCGGCCAATCGTACATATGCATGTCGACTTCAGCCTGCTCCGTGAAGCGGCGAACGGGCTTTTGATACTGCATCGAGAAGGTTTCGAGGAAGTAACGCGCCAGGTGCAGAATGTCGGTTCGGCGGGCGCGCAGCGGCGGCACCTCCAGGCTCACGACGTTCAATCGATAGTAAAGGTCCTCGCGAAAACGCCCCTTGGTGACCTCGGTGGCCAAGTCTCTGTTTGTCGCCGCAAGGATGCGCACGTCGACCTGCTTGGGACGTGACCCGCCCACCGGCGTGTACTGCTTGTCCTGCACGAAGCGAAGAAGCTTGCTCTGCACCTCGAGCGGCAACTCGCCGATTTCATCGAGCAGGACCGTGCCTCCGTCGGCTTCCGCGAGGCGGCCGATGCGCCGGCCCTGGGCCCCCGTGTACGCGCCCTTCTCGTGGCCGAAGAGCTCGCTTTCCATCAAGGTCGTAGCGATCGCCACGCAGTCGACGACGACCAGTGCTTTGCGACGTCGCGGGCTCAGCTCGTGGACGGTACGCGCCAACAGCTCTTTGCCGGTGCCGCTCTCTCCGGTCACCAGCACGGTGGCGTCGGTGGGGGCGACTCGCCGGGCGCGCTCCAGCACCGCTTCCATCTCCGCGGATTGATAAACCAGCTTGGCCCGGCGCATGGCGTGGCGCAGCTCGTGAATCTGCGCCTGCAGCTCCTGCCGCTCTTTTTCCTTTCGATCGGACTCGAGCTCGGAGAGGCGCGCGCGATCGAGAGCGGCGGCTATCTGCCCGGCAAGTGCCCGCAAGAAGATGAAATCCGATTCATCTAAAACGAGCTGACTGTTCTCACCAGCCAGAAAAAGGATGCCGAGAGCTTCGCCTCCGACGAGAAGGGGAACGGCATGGCCGGTGACTTCGCCACCGAGCTCCGCCTCGACCGCCGAGCTCTCGGTGACGGCTTCGGCCAGCAAGGCGAGCTCCGCCTCGCTGGGCTCGAGAGTCTTCACGAGTTGCCGCTCTCCGTCGGCCATCGTGAGCCGTGATCGACCCTTCTTGAGCACCGGCTCCCCGTCCGCGCCCTGGATGAAGAGGCCTATTCTGCTCAGCCGTAGTCCTGGAGTCAGGCGGTCCACTACCTCTTCGGCCAGATGATCGAAATCCTGACTGCGGGCGATGACGTCGATGGTGTCCCACAACAAAACCATGTTGCGGTAGTCCTTCGATACGTTGCCGGTGAAGATGCCGGTGAGCTTGTCGCACGCGCCTGCCTCCTCGCGGCTGATCTCCTCATGCCATTCGACAACGCGTCCTCCACCGCGTCGCTTGGCGGCATTCAGAGCCTGGTCAGCCTGGCGGAAGAGCTCCACCGGGAGCATGGTGCCGTCGAGCTTCGGATCATAGAGCGCGAATCCAATGCTGAAAGCGAGGCGCACCGTTTCCTCGAGATACGCAGTGCCGGACAGCCGTTGCAGGACTTTCTTACCTACGCCCTCGGCCCAGTCGCGAGTAGTGGCCGGGAGGACCACCGCAAAAATGACTCCGCCGTATCGTGCCACGGGGTCGGAGGCGCGCAGAACGCTGCGCAGGCCGTCCCCGATCTGACGGATAATGGCGTCTCCCTGCGGCCGTCCGAGGTTCTCGTTGACGCTTGCGAAATCATCCGGATTCACCAGCAATAGCGCAAACCGCTCCTGATCGATGCGCGACTTCTGCATCGCTTCCGAGAGGATGGCCTGGAATCCCGTGCGATCCGGGAGGCCGGTAATCGGATCGGTGAGTATCGCCGAGACCTGCGCGGCGTGACCCGCCAAGGCGCCACCGAGGGAAAAGAGCCACTCCCACCAGCGAGAGGCGTCCTCGCCGCCGAAAAGCTCGCTCGTCAACTCCCGTTTCCGCAGCTGCTCGAAGAGAGTCTCCTCCCCTGCCGTCAGTCTCAGC
>JAOTUP010000364.1 GCA_029863825.1 Acidobacteriota bacterium
GAGATAACCGAGCTGGTGAGCCTGCGCGGGACCGCGCGCGATGTCGAGACCCGAATGCCGGTGAAGATCACTCGCCATTACTTCGAGATGGCCAAGCAGAGTGTGCCTTTGCAGCGCTTGGTCAAGGCGAGCCCGGACGAGACGCTCAACCTCGCGGGCTCTGAAGACCCCGGATACCAGATGGACTTCAGCCCGGTAGAGGGGCTGCTTCACAAGTACGAGATGGGGCTCATGTACGTGGTCTCGACGTGCTCGGCGCACTGCCGGTTCTGCTACCGCGAAGAGCTCATCGCGCGCAAGGAGATCGAGCGCCAGGACGGCACGGTTGCCAAGAAAGGACTGGCGAAGATCCCCGAGGTCATCGACTACGTCCGACGCCACAACCGACTGGTGGAAGCGAACGGAGGAATCCACCCCGAAACGGGGCGCGAGAAGCTGAGGGAGATTCTCCTCTCGGGCGGCGATCCGATGATGCTGCCCAACAAGAAGATCGCCGCCTGGCTCGCAGCCCTGGCTGAGGCCGGCATCGAGTCCATTCGCCTCGGAACCAAGGACATGGCCTTCTATCCGGATCGCTTCGACGAGGCTTTCCTGGCAATGATCGACAACTTCCACGAGACCTACCCGGATGTCGGCTTCCGCCTGATGATCCACTTCAACCACCCCGACGAGTTCCTGTTGAAGGACGAGAGCGGCGAGTACAGGACCAACCCGAACGGCTCCCCCATGTGGAACCAGGCGGCCAGGCGGGCGATCGAGGGCGTCGTCGCGCGCGGCTGGATCAACGTCGAGAACCAGGCGCCGATCATCAAGGGCATCAACGACGACGCGGACGCCCTGCGGGTCATGCAGCGGGCGCTCTATCGGGTCGGTGTCGGCAACCACTACTTCTTCTGCGGCCGGGACATCGTCGCCTACCGCGCCTTCAACGTGCCGATCGAGACGGCGTGGAATATCTTGAACGAGTCGCAAAAGGGGCTCTCCGGGGTCGAGACCCACGCGCGGCTCTCGATCACCCACTACAAGGGCAAGACGGAAGTGGCCGCGGTGACAACCGAAGCCATCCCGGGAGTGCCCCTCTCCGAGAACGGAGTTCTCATCTTCAAGAACCTACGCAATGCGCTCTCGGCGCCGGACCGGGGGAAAGTCTGCATCGTCGGCCGCAACCCGGAGGCGATCTGGTTCGACGACTACGAGGATCGGGTCATCTTCGACGAGCTCGGGCTCTACGACTACGCCCGCGTCGAGCACCTGCGCAAGGCGGAGTCGGTGTCGGTCAAGAGTTGAGTCCCTGCGACCGCAGGGGCGGACCGGCGAGCGAATCTGGAAGAGTCGAACCGATCACGACGTGCAAAGACGTGAGGCCGGATTGACCGCTCCGTCGCAAGCTGACCCGAGGACGGTCCCGGCTCTAGCGCAGTAGCCGATCACTGCCTTGACGCGACACTGCTATTCCGGGACGCGGGCAGCCGCGCCGTGACCGTGCGCAGGCTCGTGAGAACGGCCTCCGCCAGAGCGTCGACCTCGGCCTCGCCCATCGGCGTCGAGAGCGTTCCGGTGCCGCTGTGGATCGGCACGACGCCGGCATCGTAGAGCCCGTCGATGAAGACGCGCATCGCCTGGGCCTCCTCGGACGAAGGAAACAACGACCGATAGTCCCGCGGCGGCGTGGATCGCAGATGGATGCGGAACATGGATCCGGTGCCGGTCACGCTGGCCGGCACTCCGGACACCGCGATCGCCTCCTCGATCCTGGCTCGTGCCACCTCCCCCAACCGGTTGAGGCGTGCCGCAGCCTCGGCGTCGAAAAGCTGCATGGCCGCCAGACCGGCCGCCATGGTCAGGGGATTGGCCGAGAAGGTCCCCGAGTGAGGCAGCCGCGGCGGCGAGCCGCCCTGGGACGAGAACACCTTCATCACTTCGTCGCGCCCGGCCAGTGCTCCGACCGGCAAACCGCCGCCAATCATCTTGCCCATGGCCGTCAGATCGGGGCTCGCCTCGTAGCGAGCCTGCATCCCGCCCACTTCGGTGCGGAACGTGATGACTTCATCGAACACCAGAAGTGCTCCGTTCTCCAGCGTCCACTCGCGCAGCGCCTGAACATACGCATCGTCCGCCGGTACCAGCCCGATTCTGTGGGGCATCAGGTCCAGGAGGACGCAAGCGATCTCATCCCGATCCTCGTTCAACGCGTCGATAGCGGCCTCGGGATCGTTGAACGGCAGCACCACCACGTCCCGCAGGATGCCCTCGGGCGTACCCACGGCCAGCGGCACCGAGACGGGTCGATCCGCATGTCCCCAATTCTGCGGCCCTGGCGCCTGGCTGACCTCGGCGTAGTCGTAGGCTCCGTGATAGGCCCCCTCGGCCTTGGCTATCCTCGCTCGACCGGTGAAAGCGCGTGCCGCCTTGAGCGCCGCCATCACCGCCTCGGTACCGGAGTTGACGAAACGCAGCTTGTCGAAACTCGCGGAGCGACCGCAAAGATGCCTCGCGTAGTCGATCTCCACCTCCGTCGCCATCGTGAACGCAGTGCCTCTTTTCACCTGCGCCGATACCGCCTCGACGATCGCCGGGTGCGCGTGTCCGTGGATCAGGGACGCCATGTTGTTGGCGAAGTCGATGCGCTCGATACCGTCGACATCGACAACCCGGCAGCCGTTGCCGCTCTCCACATAGAAAGGATGGGGCTGCCTGAGAAGTGTGTTGCGGCTGACGCCACCGGCCAAGAACTCCTGCGCCTGAAGGAAAAGTTCCGCGCTACGATGACTCATCTCAAGTTCCCCCTCGACTCGGTTTCTCGATCCGGTCTAGCGCTCGAGCCGGCGAATTGGAGCGCCGGTCTTCTCGCACACCTCCTCGAAGCTCACGCCCGGGGCGAGCTCCAGCAGCTCGAGTCCCCGAGGCGTCACGTCGACGACGGCGAGGTCGGTGAAGATGCGCGAGACCACGCCGCGACCGGTCAGCGGATAGGAGCATTCTTCGACGATTTTCGGCTCGCCCGTCTTTGTGACATGTGTGGTGATGACGAAGATCGAGTCCACCCCGGCCACCAGGTCCATGGCTCCGCCGACCGCAGGGATGGCGTCGGCGGCACCCGTCGACCAGTTCGCCAGATCACCACCCGCGGAAACCTGCATGGCGCCAAGGACGCAGACATCTATGTGCCCACCCCGAATCATGGCGAAGCTGTCCGCGTGATGGAAGAACGAAGCACCGGGCACTGCCGTCACCGGCTTCTTGCCCGCGTTGATCAACTCCGGATCTTCAGCGCCC
>JAOTUP010000365.1 GCA_029863825.1 Acidobacteriota bacterium
AGAACTGATCGAGCTGAGACTCGAGACGGAGTCGGTAGTCACTCAATAGAAGGGAGAAACCGGAGGGGTCTTCACCGCCAAGCGCCGCCTCGGACATCTCAGACCCGATTCCGGGCTTCGATTTCAGCTCACTCACTTCGTCTCGACCTCGTTGCGACCAATGACCGGCGCCGGATTGTTCTCATCTCGTCCCTCTCCAGCGAGCCGTTTTGAAGCCAGCAAACTTCTTATCTTATCGACTGAGCCAGCTGCCCGCTGCCCGTGCGTCCCCGCCTTACCTATCGATGCGCCGATTCACATCTGCCGCGAGTAGAATACAAAGATGAGCAAATGCGGTTCGCTGGCCCTCCTCGCTGTCTTTTTCGCCGCAGGCGCGCCAGCAGAAACCCTCGACCCACTGGCTCGCGGTCAGGCGGCGTGGGCAGGTCGGGCCGAGAGTCACAACGGTTCACAGGCGGATCCGGGACCGATCGGTGAAGCTGTTCGAGCCTTCGAGGACGCGCGTTCGGCGGATCCCGAAGACCTCGCTGCCCTCGCTCAGCTCCTCCGGGCGCTTTGGTTTCAAGGCGAACATACGCCATTAGACGACGAGGCCAAACTGCGTGTCTTCGAATACGGCCGCGACCTGGCGCAGCACGCCATCGACACGCTCACAAGTGACCTTTCCACGCGTGACGGCAAGCCGACCAGCGAAGAAATCGCCGCCCATGTACGAGACACAGAATCCGCCGGCGAGATCTATTTCTGGGCAGCAGCTCACTGGGGTCTGTGGGGACGCCATCGCGGCAAGATCGCCTCCGCCCGGCAGGGCGTCGCAGGTAAGATCCGCGACTACGCCGAAGTGACGATAGCTCTCGACGAGAGACTTCAGAACGCCGGCGGACGACGCATTCTCGGCCGGTTGCACACCGAAGCACCCAAGCTGCCGTTCGTCACCGGTTGGATCGATCGACGTGAGGCCATACGACATCTTGAACGGGCCGTCGAGCTCGCACCCGAGGATTTGATGAATCGCCTCTATCTGTTGGAAGCCCTGATCGAGTTTGATTCCGCACGTCGACCTGACGCTATCCGGCAGCTAAGGCAACTGGTGGAGCAAGAGCCGCAGCCGAGCACCATCGTCGAAGACTTGAAGATCCTGGAGGATGCACGTGAGCTCCTCGAGCGCGCGGATTAGGTCCTGCGGACGTTGCCGGCGAATCGATCGATTGCCGTCCCGGCGTTCAACCTCGTCGATGCATCTGTGGCATCAACGAGCCGCACGCAGCGACAACGCATACAGTGCCTACTTTCACGCTGTGACCACAGTGACGCGTGAGGGTCATAACTGAGCAAATGAGAGACGAGAAGCCCCCGTCGGCAGCCGCTCTGTGGCCCGAGATCCAGCGCGCCGGCGTGGGACTAGAAGGCATCGCACACCGCACACCGATCATCACCTCGCGGACACTCGATCGGCGCACCGGCTGCACCGTACGGTTGAAATGCGAGAATCTCCAGCGCGCCGGCGCCTTCAAGTTCCGTGGCGCCTATACCGCGATTTCCCGACTGTCGGATGCCGAAAGAGCCGCCGGCGTAGTTACACATTCCTCCGGCAACCACGCGCAGGCCGTTGCGCTGGTTGGCAAGCTCCTCGAAGTGCAAACGACCATTGTCATGCCGACGAACGCGCCCGCGACGAAACGGGCCGCAACCGAAGCCTATGGCGCCACTGTCGTGGAGTACGACCCGGCGACGACCGACCGCGCCGCGCTGGCACAGCAAATCGCTGGGCGCCAGGGCTCGGTTCTCATTCCGCCCTTCGACCATGCTGACGTGATTGCCGGCCAGGGTACGGTCGCCCTCGAACTGATCGAGGACTGCGGACCGCTCGATGCGTTGCTGGTTCCGGTGGGCGGTGGCGGACTCTTGAGCGGCAGCGCGATCGCGGCTCGCCACCTCTCTCCGCGCTGCCGAGTCATCGGCGTCGAGCCGGAACTGGCGGACGACGCCACCAGATCCTTCTACTCGGGCACCCTGCAAAGCGTTCACAATCCGCCGACCATCGCTGACGGCACTCGTGTCAGCTCTCTCGGCCACCTCAATTTCGCGCTCATCCGAGAGACTGTCGATGCCATGTGCACGGTCAGCGAAGACGCCATCAAACGAGCCGTTCGCTTTCTGCTCTTTCGCATCAAGCTCCTCGTCGAACCGTCGGGGGCGCTCGGAGTGGCAGCGCTGCTGAGTCACGCCGTCGACGTGCAAGGCAGAGTTGGTGTCGTGCTCAGCGGCGGCAACGTCGACGCGGCAACGCTGGCAGCAATCCTGGCGAGCGACGCCGAGTAGTCACTCACCCTGGATTATTCACCCGTGTCCGTCGCGGGAAGGCTCAAATCGTCGTGGGTGAGTTGAGATTGTGTCTCGAGATCGCTCAATGACACGCTCGATCTGCCTCACGAATGACTCACTTGGATTCCTCGGCAGCACTCTCGGGTTGGATCTCACCCAGTCGCTCCAGGCGCTGCACGTGGGCCAGAAGTTGCCTCCTCGCCAGCGGCAAGGCGAGTACCGGCGTGTCCTCATAGACGCTGGCGAGAAGATCCTCGCCCCGAGATCCCCGACCCCAGGCGTCACGCACACGCTCTTCGCGCCACAGACGATGGCGCAAGAACTCCTTCAGTTTGGCCTCGGCCGACGCCGTTGGCGGACCGTGAGCCGGAAACAAAGTGCGCACCTCGAGCTGCATGACCTTCCGCAGTGAGCTCAAGTAGTCATCGAGGTTGCCTTCCGGCGGATCGATGACGATCGTGCCGACACCGGCTGTCAGATCGCCCGCCAACAGACTGCCGAACGTCTCGTCGAGGAATGCCAAGTGCCCGGCGGTGTGACCCGGAGTGTGCACGATCCGCACGGGAAACGGCGGATCACCCGCGAGGACGACTCTCTGGCCGTCCTCGAGCTCTCCATCCACCTCGATACCGCGAGCTTGAAGTCGCGCCGCAGTCAAGCGATGAGCGAGTACGGGAACTCCCAACTGGCGGCGTGCGACGTTCACACCGCCGACATGATCGGGGTGATGATGCGTCAGCCAAATAGCCTCGATGCGACGTCCGTGACCCTTCAGAGCCTTGATCGCGGCGATCAACCCGGCCATCTGGTCCGGGTACGGAGAGCCAGGGTCGACGAGGACCGTCTGCTCGGTACCCAGGACGAAGGCGTTGGTGTGACTAGCGGGGGGCAGCGTCGGCGTGCGGAGCGGAAACAACAGCACGCCCGGCCGAAACTCGATTCTCC
>JAOTUP010000366.1 GCA_029863825.1 Acidobacteriota bacterium
GAACCAGCGAGAGGTGACGCTCGGCGCGACTCTGATCACGAAACGCGCCGGCCTGAACCACCCACCCTGTGGTCGACCCCGACCTGCGATTGTCGCCGTGACCTCCTGAGATCACCCTCAGCTTCACGTCGGTGATGCCCGTCCGTATCAGGTCGATCTCTTCTGCGGCAGTTCGGGAGAGATCGATGATGCGGCCGCGAACGAAGGGCCCGCGGTCGTTGATCCGCACCCTGACCGTGCGCCCATTCGCGCGATTGGTGACCTCGACGACGCTGTCGAAGGGAAGGTACTTGTGGGCCGCTGTCAGCGCGAGCATGTCGTAAACTTCTCCGTTAGCGGTGCGCTTACCGTGGAATCCGGGGCCGTACCACGAGGCAGTGCCGCGCTCTTCGAATCCCGGCTTGCCGCGGCGAGCGCTCTGCTTGTTGGTCGCACAGGCGGAAAGGAACAGGAGTGCTGCGAGGACGGCACCGATGAAAGAGCGCGCAAGCATCGGCAATCCCATACCTATACTCGCAGGGTCTCGAGTTCGACGTTCTCAGGCAGGTCGAGGCGCGCCAGGTCGGCGAGGAACTCCTTGACCTGCTCCGGTGCCCTGCCAATATAGGCGACGGGGTCGAGAAGCGATTTGACATCGTCATCGCTCAAGGCGAAGTCGGGGTCGGCAGCGAGCCTGCCTACCAAGGGGTTCTCCTTGCCGCGTTCCACCGCCTGATGCGCTTCCAGACTGTACTGGCGGAGCTTTTCGTGCAGTGCCTGTCGGTCTCCGCCGTGCTTGACGGCTCGCATGAGGATGTTCTCCGTCGCCATGAAGGGCAGCTCTCGCTCGACGAGATGGCGAACGGCGCCGTCCCGAACCGTCATCCCGGTGGCGACGCTGGTGGCGACCGCGAGAACGGCGTCGGCGACGAGAAAGGAATCCGGCAGGACGAGACGCCGGTTGGCAGAGTCGTCGAGACTTCTCTCGAGCCACTGAGTCGCGGCGGTGAGTGGGCCGTTCAGACTGTCGGTGATGAGACGTCGAGCAAGCGCGCACATTCGCTCCGAGCGGATTGGATTGCGCTTGTATGCCATGGCCGATGACCCGACCTGACTGGCATCGAACGGCTCCGCCAGGACCCCCAGGCCCTGGAGGAGACGTATGTCGGTGCCCATCTTGTGAGTCGACTCAGCGATGCCGGCGAGTGTCGCCAGCACCTGCGAGTCCTGCTTGCGGGGATAGGTTTGGCCGGTAAGCGGCCAACTTGCAGTGAATCCGAGCTTCGCGGCTATCGTCTCGTCGAGCCGTCGAACCGCGTCGTGGTCGCCGTCGAAAAGGGCGAGGTAACTCGCCTGGGTTCCGGTCGTTCCCTTGGCGCCCCGACAGCGGAACTCTGCCAGGCGCCGCCGCACTTCCGCCAGGTCGCTGACCAGGTCCTGAAGCCACAGCGAAGCTCGCTTGCCGACGGTGGTCAGTTGTGCCGGCTGCAGATGCGTGTAGCCGAGCGTCGGGATGCTGCGCGTACGATCGGCGAAGAGAGCGAGAGTGCGAATGACGCCACCGAGGCGGCGCTCGATGAGTTTCAAAGCGTCCCGACTGAGAATCGAGTCGGCGTTATCGGTGATGAAAGCGCTGGTTGCGCCGAGGTGGAGAATGCCTCCCGCTTCGCCCGCCTGTTCGGCGAAATGCCGCAAGTGGGCGACCACATCGTGACGGGTTTCGCGCTCGATAGCAGCGACTCGCTCTAGATCCAGGTCCGCCGCCACCGATTCGAGCCGGGCAATCTGATCGGCCGTGATGGGCAGGCCGAGCTCTCTTTGGCTCTCGGCGAGGACGATCCACAAGCGCCGCCAGAGCAGATACCGGTGCCGAGTGGAAAAAAGGCGCCGCATCTCGGTCGACGCGTATCTCTCGTGGAGCGGGTTTTGCGGACTGTCGGCCGCGCTCGATTCGCTCATGCATCATCGAGTCTAGCAAGCAGGCAGTAGGGAAAGACATGGGGGCACGAGGGCACGAGGCCTTGGGGGCTTGAGCGGCCTCACGCCCTCACGCCCTCCTCACCCTGCTAGACTCCCGTTCCGCCAACAGCGCCGCCGAGCGCAAGAGAGACCTTCCAGAATGGCCATTCATGTGGACTCCGAGATCGGGCAGCTCGAACGGGTGCTCGTGCACCGCCCGGGCCAGGAGATCGACTGGATGGTGCCGACGATGATGGAGGAGCTTCTCTTCGACGACATTCTGTATGGCGGCAAGGCGCGGGCGGAGCACGACTCGTTTTGCGAGATCTTGCGACGCGGCGGTGCCGAGGTATTGGAGGCAGAGAAGCTGCTGGCCGAGGTTGTCGTGGAGCAGGACATACGCAACGAGATCCTCGACAACTTGAGCGATGACGGCGAGCTGCGACCGGAGACAAGAGACCGACTGGAGGAGTTGGAGCCCGCAGATCTCGCCGCCGCCCTCATCAGTGGGCTGAGAAACGAGGCGGGATATCAGAGCACCGAAACCCACCTGTACGATCTCGCCCCGGCGCCCAACTACTTTTTTCAGCGAGATCCGCAGTTCGTCGCCAATCACCGGGTCTTCCTGTCCTCGATGGCGACTCGGGCACGCTCCCGCGAGCCGCGACTCGCGCAGGCGATCTTGCAGGCACATCCAGCACTCTCCGGGTACCGTTCGCTCTTTGCGATCGGTCGCGATCCCCTCGGTTCCGGTTTCCCGGTCAGTGGCTCCGCCGCTAACCTAGAAGGTGGTGATGTGCTGGTCGTCAACGCCGAGACGTTGCTCGTTGGCGTGTCCGAGCGCACCAACTTTCGTGGCGTCGAGCGGCTGGCGGAGTTCCTGCGTTGTGAGGAGACGGCTTTCAACCGCATGATCGTCGTCGATCTTCCACGTCGACGCTCGTACATGCACCTAGATACGGTCTTCACTCTCATCGACCGGGGAGTGGCGTTGGCCTTCCTGCCGGTCATCGAGCCGGGGCGCCGCTTGTCCGCAGAGGTGTTCTCCGTTGATTTAGGGGCGCGGGAGCTAAGTTTCTCGCTGCGGCGTTCGCTGGTGGATGCGCTGAGCGAGGCTGGAGTCGACATCGAGCTCGTGCCCTGCGGCGGCGTGATAGACGTGCTGGATCAGGCGCGAGAGCAGTGGACTGATGGCGCCAACGCTTTCGCCCTCGCGCCCGGGATCATGCTTCTCTACCGGCGCAACCGGCTCACGGTGGAGGAGCTCTCGCGGCGAGGGTGGAGAGTTGTCGAGCAGGAGGAGATTCTTTCTGGCAGGCGAGAGG
>JAOTUP010000367.1 GCA_029863825.1 Acidobacteriota bacterium
GCATCCTCGAGGTGACTAACTGTCGACCGTATCGAATCCAGAAGCTGTGCATGAATCTGGTCAACCGCATGTATGAACGGGGTGATCGCCGGATTACGGCGACGGACGTCGATGCTGTGGGCAGTCCCGCGGAGAGCGTAACGCCATGACGCCGGTACCGTTCGTCATCGGACAGTGGGTGAGGGGCCGAAAGTTCTACGGCCGCGAGGTGTTGATCAACGAGATTCTGCAGGGGCCTCGGAATGCGATTTGGGTGCTCGGCACGCGCCGGATCGGCAAGACGTCTCTGTTGAAACAGCTCGAGTATCTGACGTGGGGCGAATCGGAGCGGCGGTATTTTCCGCTCTTCTGGGATCTGCAGGGGGCGGACGATCCCGACGAGCTGCATGCCGGATTCTCGGAGGCGCTGCTCGATACGGAGGAACGACTCGAGGAAGTGGACCTGGATGCTTCTGCGCTTGTCGCCGAGGATCTCTTCGACTCGATACGTCGCCTCCGCCGCAGCCTCAAGCCACGCAAGCTCCGCTTGCTCCTGCTCTGCGATGAGGTCGAGGAGCTCGTCAAGCTCAACCGTGAGGACCCGGCGCTTCTGCGCAAGCTGCGGCACGCATTTCAGGCATCCGAAGATGTGCGAGCAGTGCTCGCCTCGACGATGCGTTTGTGGACGCTTTCAGACCAACGAGAGGACACGTCACCATTCCTCCATGGATTCACTCCACCGGTATTCATCAGCCGGCTTGCGGACACAGAAGCGCGAGATCTTCTCGTGCAGTCCAAGCTCCCTCGAAGTGAGCGCCCGGCTTTCAGCGATAGAGAGATGGAGGAAGTGCAGCGGCGCTGCGATAGCCACCCTTATCTGCTGCAGCTGGTCGGTAAGCGCCTGCTGGAAACCGGCGACCTCGAGGAAGCAGTCGAGCTGGTGGCGGCGGATTCGATGGTGAGCTATTTCTTCTCAGTCGACTTCGAGATGCTGCAACCGGTCGAACGCGATGTGCTGCGCACGGTTGCGCGCCACACAGCAGCAGCTAGCGACACGATTGGCGAGACGCTCGGCGTCGATGCGACTCATCTCAGGCAAGCCGTCCAGAATCTCGACAACCTCGGCTTCGTGCGGCGGGATCGCAACGGACGAGTCGAGCTGGCCAATGACTTCTTTCGCCGCTGGTTGACTGACCTGGCGCCACGCTCACTGCGACCGACCGCAACGGCTCTCCAGCAGTCGCCTGGGGACTCCACGCTGCCGCGACCGTCGAGGGACTCGGTTATCGACGGCAGGTACGAGCTCAGGCGGCAGGTCGGCGAGGGCGCTACGGGCATTGTGTACGAGGCGTACGACCAGCTGCTGAGATCCCGCATCGCGTTGAAGCTCCTGCGTCCCGAGTACGCGGGGAATCGAACCGTCCTGGAGCGCTTTCGCAAGGAAATCCTGCTGTCTCGCAACCTCGGCCATCCGAACATTCTGCGGGTCTATCACCTGGGACAGTTGCGTGACCAGGCTTACCTGACCATGCAGTGGGTCGAGGGCCCGACGTTGGCGCGAACGATCGCTGATGAGGGGGCCCTACCGGAGAAGCGAGTCACATTCGTGGGAGCACGGCTCGCCTCCGCTCTTTCCGCGGCACACGTTCACAGCGTGCTTCACCGCGACATCAAGCCGCACAACATCATGATCGACA
The DNA here is from genome assembly GCA_029863825.1 of Acidobacteriota bacterium. Taxonomy (GTDB): domain Bacteria; phylum Acidobacteriota; class Thermoanaerobaculia; order Multivoradales; family JAHEKO01; genus JAOTUP01. The sequence goes on from JAOTUP010000367.1 coordinate 1,677, forward strand.
CCAACGGCGAGCCCTTGATCATGGACTTCGGTCTCGCGCGGCTGCTCGAGGATCCAAGTCACACGACAACCGGAGTCTTTCTCGGCACGCCAAACTACGTTTCGCCCGAGCAGGCGTCGCTTCAGCCGCTCGACGAGCGCTCCGACATCTACTCGCTCGGAGTTGTTCTCTTCGAGATGGCGAGCGGACGATGTCCATTCGAAGGGGACACCGTCAGCGCGGTTCTCGAGATGCACAGAAACCAACGCCCCATTGACCCCCGAGAGCTGGTCCCCGACCTCTCGCCGGAGCTGTCCGAGCTTGTTCTCAGGTGTCTCGAGAAGCGACCCGAAAAGCGTTTCGGTAGCGCTTCGGAGCTTCATGCGAAATTGGTGAAATTTCTTCCAGGCGGAGCAGCGCCGACTCATTCCGGCGCGGTCGTGTCGCAGCTGGGAGTGGCCGAGACCGACGGCGGCAACGCGGCGGAGGATCTCCTGCCGCTGGTCTACGATGAGCTGCGTCGTCTGGCGCGCGGGTTCCTCTCACGTGAGCGCCCGGGTCACACGCTTCAGCCGACGGCTCTCGTGCATGAGGCATATTTGCGACTGGCGAATCAGTCTCGCGTTGCCTGGCAGGGTCGCTCGCACTTTCTCGCCGTTGGCGCCAAGGTGATGCGGCGTCTGCTGATCGATCATGCCCGCGGTCGAGGGCGGATCAAAAGGGGCGGGGACCAGCAGCGGATTACCTTCAATGAGGTCGTGACCCCCTCTGAGCGCGACCTCGGCCTCGATGAGCTGTTGGCCCTCGATACGGCACTGCAGGAGCTTGCCGTGAACAATGCCAGGCAAGCTGAGATCGTCGAGCTGCGCTTTTTTGCGGGCATGACCGTTGCCGAAGTCGCCGAGTATCTCGGCGTGTCGAAGCGAACGGTCGAAGGCGATTGGGCCGAGGCACGGGACTGGTTGCGGCAGCGACTGTCGGCCGAGCCCGAAAGTGCGGAGTAGTCGCGGCGAGCCCGGGTACCTCCAGGTCAGAGAGAAAAGACCGCCGAGATGGAGAGCGTGTCGGCGAAGTCGGAGAGATCGACGCCGACGTCGAACTGGAATGTTTCGAAGGCGATGCCGATTCCTGCGGTGTAGTGCACCTCGTCATCTCCGGGCGGTGAGAACGCGTCGACGACTGGCTCGCGGCCGTTGCCACGCATCAGGTGGTCGGGGTCGTGCCACGCTCCGAGGCGCACGGCAACGACGGGTGTCGACTCGAGGAAGACGTATTCGCCGCCGAGTCGCAGCTCGTTCGCATCATCTATCTCCTGGTCGTCGATGCCGAGACTCGAGGTCACATCGGTGTACTCCACCCGATCCCATTCGAAAGCGGCCGTGACGCGGCCGCTCTGCGAGCGATAGGCGAAACCAGCGCCGTACCCGTCCGGAAACGAAAGGTTCGTGAGGAATCCGGAGAAGAGAACTGTTCCCGCAGGCACGCCGAGGCCGCTTTCCGGGCCGGCCACCACAATGCCGCCGAATCCGAAGTCGGGGCCTTCGCGGTAGACGGCGCCCAGATGCCAGGCCGGCGAGAGCCTCCACAAGGCCCCGG
>JAOTUP010000368.1 GCA_029863825.1 Acidobacteriota bacterium
CCGCCCCCGGCAGCCTGGTCGGGCATCCGAATCGTCGCCTTGCCCTTGCGACCGAGCTCGCCCTCGACGAGTTCACCGGTCGACAACCGGACCGAGTATCGGTCACCCGGCACGCCGACGCGGAGCTTGAGTTTCAGCGTGCCGCTCTCGCTGCACCTGGGTCGCTTGAGACGCTCACGACCCCGACACGCCGGGTGATCGAGCAGGTGCTCGACCACTCCGCGCCGGAAGGCTGACGAGATCGCCGGAACATGCTCGCCGCGGTCGATCGTCCACAGCTCGGCCGAGCCTCCGGGCCGGCAGCCGTCGTCCCACCGCTGCACGACCGACTCGCGGCCGGCGACAGTTGTGTCGAGGTTGAGGTTCGGAGAGAGCCTCCTGCTCTCCGTCGAACACTGGTTGTAGGCCGCCCAGATCTCGGCGGTCTGGACAGCGCCCGGATAGTCGGTGCCGAGAATATGCCCGCCGTCGTAGAGAATCGTCTCATCGGCAGTCCCGTGGATTTGCAGGACGTGGACCGGTTTGCTCGGCGCGCATGCGCTCGCGTCGGCGAACGTCGCTCCAGCGAGGCTGGCGATTCCCGCGATCACGTCCGCGTGATCGCAGGCCATGCGATACGACATGAACCCGCCGTTCGAATGCCCTGCGAAGTAGACCCGATAGGGATCGACGTTGCACTGGGCGCGGATCGTCTCGATCAGACTCCGCAAGTAGGAAGAGTGGTCGACGCCACTGTTCAAGACATCGCAGCAGGCATCGGTCGCGTTCCAAAACCGGTTGCTACCCGGATCGAGGACCCCATCCGGATAGGCGTAGAGGAACCCGAGCTCGTCAGCCAACGGCGTCAAGCGAAAGTACGACTCCTGCAGGAAGCCACTGGCGCCGTAACCGTGTAGGAGAATCACCAGCGGCGTCGGCGTCGCCGGATCGTAGCCGGACGGGACGTGAAAAGCGATCTCGCCCTCCCCGAGGTCGATCGGCGTGTCGCACTGTGCGATAACGGGGCCAGCAGCGAGCGCCAGAAGAACGACAAGCCAACCGAGAGAGCGCGTCATCGCCCGGCAGCATAACGCATGCTCGCAAGGTCGGTGCCTGAGAAGCTGCCCGCAGATGTTGCAGAATTTCCAACCAGCCGCTGCTCGGCACCGCCTTCTTTTGCTGGTCTGGGTAGAAACGAGTACGATTACCGTGGAAATTAATAGTGTGGTCTGGGATTCGGAGTTCGACAGATGAAATCTGGGCGTACGGCTGGTTCGCTGTGTCCGGCAAACGGACCCATGGGCGAAGGCCCTATCGTCGCCGTCCGCTCGGTGTCGTCGTCTGCCCTCAGAGCCGCCCCGGCCACCACACATCGAGAAGGAGGTACTTGTGAATTCGATCGAACACCGCCGTTTTCTTCCGTTGGCGCTTCTCTCCATCCTCGTGATTCTGTTGACGGCAGCACCCGCGGCCTGTGCACCGCAGGGTGAAAAGGTGGACACCCCGACAGGGGGAGAGACCCTCGAGTTCTTGCCGCCGGCGATGGTCACCCTGAAGATCTTTCGCGATGAGGCGAGCATCGACGCCCATCCCGACCCGGTGAGGATCTGCAAGAACCCGAATATGTTCTGTCCCGGCGAAGTTCGCTGGCTGGTGCCGAAAGGCTTGAAAGACGGCGAGGTCCTCCACATCCAGGGCAAGTCCGTGCAGTGTTTTCCCGGCGAGCCGTTGAAGATCTACTTTCCGGCTAACAGCATTCACTCAGGTGAGCCGACCTGCCCGGCCGGAACCGACTGGGAGTACAAGGTCTGGCTTACCAAGAACGGAGCCACCATCGCCAGCGTCGACCCCGAGGTCATCATCAGGGGTGGAGGAGAAAGACAGTAGGCAATAGACCCCGATCGATCTCGAGCAGCCTAGCCGCTGGGGCCACGAGCCTCGGCGGTCGGCACGTCCACCAGCTCCCGGAAGTCGGCGTCCTCCCACAGTGACCTGAATTCGTCCTCCTCTTTGATGAGCTCGACGCCGAAGCCCTGTTGAATCGCCGTCCGCAGAGTCGCAAGGGCGCGGTCACTCTCACCGCAGAGGGCGAAGACCTGCGCCAGCGCGTGAGCAGTCTGCGCCGTCTGCGGCAACTCGGTCGTGAGAGTCCGGGCGAGCGGTACGGCTGTGTCGCAGCGCTCCCCCTTGGCGGCATAGACCGCTCGCCTCAGTCGAAGGGCATCGCTTTTCGGGTTCTCCAACAATCTCTTCTCGACCAGATCGAGCGCGTGTCCATAGCTCTGGCGAGCCTCATCGATCCGCCCCTGCCGAGCGTAGACGTCCGCCAGATTGCGATGGAAGACGGCGCCCGCGGGATTGAGACGCACAGCCTGCAAGTAGAGCTCTTCCGCCCGATCGTATCGGCCGGCAAAGAAATAGGCGGTGCCGATATTCGTGGCGAACACCGGGTCCTCGCTCGGCGCCGTAATCGCCTCGAACGCGGCGATTGCCCCGTCGAAATCTCCCTCGAAGTACTTCGCCAGGGCGAGATTCTCTCGCGGCCAGGTGATGGTGCCGGGAGCGAGCGAGGCGGCCCGCTCGAGCGGCTGTCTCGCCTCCCCGTAGCGCCCCGTCTCGAGCAGGAAGTACCCCAGCTCGTTCCAGTTGAACCAATCCTCACTTGCCAGGTCGGTCGCCGAGCGTAGGCACTGCTCGGCCGCCTCGAGATCGCCGGCCTGGCGGTAGCTGAAGGCGAGCTCTCGCAGCGCCTCATCAGGTTTCGGATGCTCCGCCAACGCTTGCCTGAGCACCGCGATCGATTCCCCGTGGCGGCCGGTCGTGCGGTGAATGCGAGCCAGCGCCACCCGCGCCGCCGCCAGATCGGGGTCGATCTCGAGCGCCCGCTCGGCCTCGGCCTCGGCTTGCTTCAGGGTCTTGCCGTCGCCGTCGCGCTTGTAGCTCTTCCACAGCGCTTCGCTCAATCCGACGCGCGCCAGGGCGAACTCCGGATCCACTCCGATCGCACGGCGAAAGACGTCGGCCGCGAGCTCGGGGTGCCGCGGGTTCTCCAGCGTCTCCAGGAACTGCTGACCCTGGAGATAGAAGTCATAGGCCCTGAAGGAAGTCGTGGGATCCATTCGCAGTCGGCGCCGTTCTCTAATCGAGAGCGGAATCCGCAGCACCCTCGTCACCGAGCGGGAGATCTCCTGCTGGAGGTCGAGGAGATTCTCGCGCTCGCGCTCGAACTCCTCAGCCCACAAAACGGTGCCTTCGCGAGCGGAGGTG
>JAOTUP010000369.1 GCA_029863825.1 Acidobacteriota bacterium
CACAACGGCGTCCAGGGAATCAATCCTGCGCGGTGGCGCAGCAAGGATTCCAGAGTGACCCGCGCCATCGGTCGAGCAACGTTCTCCCAAACATCGGCCAGGCACAGTGAGAGTGGAAGGGCCTGGGTGGACGCCAACCGAAGGGCAAGAGTGGCGGCGAACGGCTTGGACAGGGATGCCAGGTCGAAGAGTGCCGCCGGCGACGGCGCTCGCTCGTTCGTTGCGCTTCTCCGCCCAGCGCACGCTGTCTGACGGATTCCATGTCGATCACCGACCAAGGCGACGGCTGCCGAGACGTCCCCGGAGAGCACACGACGCCCGACCAGGTCGGCCAGGTTTCTCTGCTCCGACGCCGTCACCACCGTTGTCATCGGTAGTTCCCGGGATGCCCAGTTTGAAAGAGAACGACTCGGTCGGTCGGGAGGATGCGACCGGCGGAGCCGAATCTCTGGAGCGCCGCGTAGCAGGCGGCGCCCTCGGGTCCCCAGTCCAGTCCCTGGTCACGGGCCAGACGTGCCTGGGTGTCCCACACTTCATCCTCCTCGACCGCCAGCGCGGCGCCGTTTGACTCCCGAACTGCCCGCAAGATCAGGAAGTCACCAATGGCCTGGGGCACTCGAAGGCCCCACACGCTCGTTTTAGGATCCTCCCAGGTACGAGCGCTCTCTTCGCCCTCTTCAAAGGCACGTACGATCGGGGCGCAGCCCACCATTTGAACCGCAACCATGCGCGGTCGAGCGGCGCCGATGAGGCCTAGCCTGGCGAGTTCGTCAAAAGCCTTGAACATGCCGATCAAACCGGTGCCCCCGCCGGTCGGATAGAAGATCCATTCGGGAAGACTCCATCCGAACTGCTCAGCGAGCTCGAAACCAAGAGTCTTTTTTCCTTCGAGACGGTATGGCTCGCGCAAGGTCGACAGATCCCAGAACCCCGAACTCTCTCGCCGAAGCGCGGCGCCTGCTTCCACCAGGGTTCCCTCAACCTCCAGCACCTGAGCCCCAAACCTCCGGCAGGTCGCAGTCACCGTCCGAGGTGTGTCTGCGGGAACCGCAACTCGCGCCGGCATGCGAGCGGCGGCGGCGAAAGCAGCCAGCGCAATGGCCGCGTTGCCAGCGCTCGGAAGCTCGACGCCGGGAGCTCCGAGCTCGCGCGCTCTGTTTACGGCCAGCGACAAACCGCGAGCCTTGAAGGAGCCGGTCGGATTTCCCGCCTCTTCCTTGGCCCAGACTCTGACATCTCGAGGGCATGAGCCCGGGCCTCGCACGCTCACCAACGGCGTTCCACCCTCGCCAAGATCGATCCGGTGCACCGAATCACGCACAGGCAGGAGCTCCCGATACCGCCACAGCGACCACGAACGACGCTTCAGTAGTCGCGTTAACAAGCGGCCTTTTGCCTCATCGAGATCAAAGCCGACGAGCCATGGAGACCCAGAGGGTGACAGGAAGGACTCCTCGTCGAGGGGACCTTCCTCGCCCGTTCGCGAGCAAACGAGACATCGTGCCCAACGATCCGTCACAACAAAGCAACCCTCCCACCTGCCGCGGTCGGCTCTGCAATGAGCGCCGAACCGAGAGTGGCACGCTTCACAACTCTGGAATCTATCAGCAACTACTATCGGGGTTGGATACTGAGCGCTGTGATGGCGGCGGTGCATTGAGGAGTCTAGCGAGCGGCACCTGGCTGTCGACGGCGAGCCGACATCGTGCCGAGAACGAAACAACAAGTGCCCTCCCTGACCCCCCCTTCGGCGGTCACTCTCTACCCGTCAGCCATCGCCAAGTACGAGATCAGGGGGCGGCTCGCCGAAGGCGGCTTCGGGACCGTGCTCGAAGGCTGGGACCCACACATCAAACGTCGCGTTGCTATCAAGGTCTGCTCATCCGAAGATCCGGAAAGTCGGTCGCGATTCCAGCGCGAAGCTGAAATCGCCGGTAATCTCGATCATCCGAACATCGTGAAGATCTTCGATTTCGGCAGCCAGGAAGGAACACCCTTTCTGGTTCAAGAGTTCTTGGACGGCAAGGACCTTCACACACTCATCTCAGAGGAGCCTCACCTCTCATTTCCGGAGAAGCTCCTGATCTTGCTCCAGATTGCGCGCGGCCTCGAACACGCTCATGGCCACGGCGTCGTCCATCGCGACATCAAACCCTCCAATGTGAGGATTCTCGAGGACGGAACCGCCAAACTCATGGACTTCGGTATCGCCACCTCACTACGCGCCGATGCCCGAATTACCAGACAGGGAATGACCTCCGGCACAGCCGCCTATCTCGCGCCAGAGCAGATCAAGGGAGACAGTGGCAGCACTCGAACAGACATTTTCGCGTACGGCGTACTCGCCTACGAGATCCTCTCCGGCCGCCGACCGTTCGACGGAGAGACGATCTCGACCGCCCTTTTTCAGATCATCAATGATAATCCGCCGCCTCTCTCACAATACTGGCCTCAGGCACCGGCCCGACTCCAACAGCTCGTCCATCGATGCCTCGAGAAGGAGCCCGGCGACAGATGGCCCGACATGCCGAGTCTTCGGCGAGAGCTCGAGACCTTTCGAGACGGCCGGCGACTGACCAACGAGACTCCTGACTGCCTGTCGCCCTCGACTTCCATCGAAGACCCTTCCTCGGCGCCTGGACTTGGGGACATCGCCGTCGACTTCTCCGCTCCGCCCCGGGACCCGTCAGGCCGCATTCACATCGCATCCGCGGATCCTGCAAGGATTCGGCGGTGGCCCTGGATCATCGCGGCGAGCGTAGCCGGTGCGTTGGCGCTGGTTTCTCTGGCCGAAGTCCGTGGTGATCTCCAGTTGCGAGACCTCGTCGAGGATCTGCGAGCTCAGTCTCCACGCAGTACTTCGCCTGGCCCAGCGATTCCACTTCCCGTCGATGTGCCGTCGCTGACGACCGAGACTGTCGCTGTGGCGAGCCCACCAGCCGAGGCAGCGCGCCCGGAGACGAACATGCTGGAGGAGGAAACCTCGAGCCTTGAAGATGATCCCGGAACGTCTGAGGTCGAACCGCTCGAGCCGGATCCTGTGCCTGTCCCTGCCTCGCTGCGCTTCAGGCGCGCCTGGCATCCGCAGATTCAGGTCGCCATCGATGGCGCTCCGAGCCGCCGACTGGCGACGGCTGGAGAGATCCAGCTGTCGCCCGGAGACCACGAGCTTCGCTTCCACCTGGCAACCGACCGATATCACGCATCGAAGACGATATCGGTGCACCTCGATGAAGGAGA
>JAOTUP010000371.1 GCA_029863825.1 Acidobacteriota bacterium
CCGGTGGAGAGAGCGGTTGGCTCGACTTGCCACGGGGCGTGGCATGGGCTCTTGCGAAGCGATGCGGTGCGCTGCCGCCACTCGACGTCGTCTTTGGGAGCGACCTGCCGATGGGCGCGGGCCTGAGCTCGTCGGCGGCCGTCGAGGTCGCCTTTTCGATGGCCTGGGAAGCCGCGGCGGCTATCGATCTCGACGGTCGCGAGCGGGCGAAACTCGGCCGTGCGGTCGAGAACGACTATCTCGGAGTCGGCTCCGGGATCATGGACCAGTACGCTTCGATCCACGGCCGAGCCGGTCATCTCCTGCTGCTCGACTGCCGGACGCTCGAGCATCGGCACGTACCGATGCCGCCGGGGCTTGCCGTGCTGGTCGCCGACAGCGGCGTTCGGCGCGCGCTTGCTGCGTCCGACTACAACGACAGGCCAAGCGAGTGCCGTCAGGCCGCCGAGCTGCTGCGACGCCGGCTGCCGCAGGTGCGCACCCTTCGCGACGTCACCGCGGACGATCTCGAGCGATATGGCGACGTCCTGACGCCACCCTTGATGTCGAGAGCGCGACACGCAGTCGGTGAGTGCCGGCGAGTTCGAGAGGGCGCAGCGGCGCTCGAGGGCGATGATATCGAGGCGTTCGGGGCCGCGATGCGCGCCTCGCATGAGAGCTCGCGCGACCTGTATCAGGTATCGATTCCGGAGCTGGATTATCTTGCAAAGACCGCCTGGTCGGTGCCGGGTTGCTACGGCGCGCGTTTGAGCGGGGGAGGCTTCGGAGGCTGCGTCACGGCGCTGGTCGACGAGGAGGCGATCGGAGAGGTCGCACGGCGGCTCGAGCAGGCCTTCGAGGCGCGCTTCGGCCGGCCGTGCTCGAGCTACGCATCGAGGTTTGCCGACGGCGCGGCGCTGGAGGAGCTGTGAGCCGCATCGAGTGTCCGCATGCCTCGGCGGTCTGCAGAGTTGCGGGTCGCACCGGGGACGCACGGTCTATTGCGGCGGTCCCGTGCGAGACGACTCGGGCCAGGAAGTCACCTGCTCGAGCCAGTAGGCGTTGGCAGCCGCGAAGCCGCGCGGATAGCCGACGTCGAAGAGCGGTGGTGGAAGAAGGAGTCCGAGCGCTCCGCGACGGCGGATGATCTCCTGGTAGACAGGGACTTCGTCGAGCTCGCCTCTTGCTTCGGCACGAAGCCGCGCGATCCCGTCGAGGACGTCGGGTGTGCAGACGTAGCGACCGCAGGCACGAACGACCGTCTCTGCGGGGCCGATCTCGAGCCGCCCCGGCTTCTTGTCGGCGAGCGCCCGGATCTCGAGCACGCCAGCCCCCAGCTCGTCGTACTCGATGAGGCCCGAGTGGCCGTACTGTCGGCTGTGTGCGGAGTCGAGCCGCAGCGCGCCGATGACATCGCGTCCGTCGGCCAGGAAATGCTCGACCATGGAGCGGAATCCCGCGGGGCCGGAGAGGACGACGTTGTCGGGCAGCAGAAGCCCGAACGGCTCGCCGCCGGTGAAGTCCCGGCAGCACCAAATGGCGTCCGCCAGCCCGCGCTGTGTCCGCTGGATGACGAATGAGAAAGTGATCTCGAGCTCGGCAGCCAGGCCGCTGGATTCGAGGTATTCAGCTACGAGTGGTTTGTCCGGACTGACAACGACAGCGATGTCGCGGATGCCGGCGGCCGCGGCTTCTTCGACCGCCCAGTGGATGGCCGGCTTGCTGCCGACCGGAAGCAGTTCCTTCGGCACCGCCCGCGTCACCGGCAGCATCCGTGTGCCGTGGCCGGCTGCCGGGATGATTCCCTTGACGAGGCTCTTCGGCGCCATATCTCTTCTCCGCGAAGTCAATCTACCGCGGCTGGCAGCCGGGCGGTAGAAGAGGATCGCGCGTCGAGGACGGGTCCACGGTCCGGGTGCGGACCCGGGAATCACTCCTTTCCTGGTTCGAACCTCGCGGACACGAAGGCAGAGAGCCCGAAAAAGGACAAAGGCGAGGGCCTTGCGGCGCCTCGCCTTTGCCAGGAGTGATGCAAGCGCTCAGTCGTTGTGATGGGCGCGCTGGCGAAAGACGATCGAGTTGGAAAGGGATTCTCTGAAGCTCCCGGTCTCAATAATGTCTCGAATGCCGGCCCAGCGGGCACGACCCTGCTCGTCGCTCATCTCGCCCCAACTGGCCCTCATTGCGGCCGACAGTTTGTCGTAGGCCGCGAGATCGGGAAGCTGAGCCCACACCGTCCGGCGTCCCGGTGTCACGGTGCTGATCTCCTGCACCGAAAGACCGTAGGAAATGAGAGCGCCGTCTCCCATGAGCTGCTTCATGACCTTGCCGTTGTACTCGTCGAAGTAGGTCCGAAAGTCGTCGCCGCTTCCGGGGTTCACCTTCACTGACCAGCTGTAGTAGTAGGAGCCGTCGGCGTTCGAGTCGGAGTAGTGCGCCACGACGCCGCGGGACAGAGAGTCCTCGTGCTTGTCGATCATCGAAGCGAAGTTCGCGTTGACTTGTTGCTTGTCCGAGGGGGTCATGGCATTCAGGTAGCTTTCCCACGCCGCATCGACGCGCGCCATGTCGGCCATCGAGCGGGTCGAGTACCAGGAATGGTGGGTCCAGCCGTCCGACCCGTGGAGCGTCTCGGTGTCGAGGCCAAATTCGACGACGACACCGTTGTCGAACAGCTCCTGCATGACCTTCATGTCGTGCGCCTTGTAGTCCTCGACGAAGGCATCCCACTGGGCGCGATTCACCGCCCACGAAGCGACACGCGTGTAGACGGGTCCATCGTCTTCCGCTTCCTGAGCCCAGGCCGTTCCGACCAGGACCAGGACGCCGAGGACGAGGCAGGTAATGAACTTCTTTCGCATCTTCATATTCCTCTCATGGTTTCTCGGGAGAACTGGCGGACATCGCCCAAGCGCAGATTTGCCGTCATTCAGCATCTTCCACGATTGCTTGCCCGCGCTTTTCGCGGGACTCGGAAGTCAATCCCGAAGTGTGGGGGCATAGTACCTCACGATCGTCGCAATATCTCCGCTTCCTCTGACAGGAGAGTTTCAGCAACCGGAGCGATGGTGGACTCCTCTCGGTGATCTGCGTCTCAGAGCGCCTGAACGCCGACCTGGATCAAGGGATGATCGAAACCACCCGTGCTGGCCTCATGATCACCGCGAGGCCGGGCGAGCGAAACGTTCAGGGCGCGACGGGTTGGACTGGCGAGGGCGGGTCCTCCGACCCACCTTGGCCCTCCACCAGGTC
>JAOTUP010000370.1 GCA_029863825.1 Acidobacteriota bacterium
GAGAATGAGGGCTCGTTCCCGCTCCAGCGCGAGCAGTTCCGTGTTTTTTCAGAAGTCGGATTCGGCACGGGCTACGTCGCGCATCTCGGTGTACGGCGAATCGACTACGATGAGGGCCTCGACGACTTCGACGACTACCAGGCTGATATTGCAGAACTGTCGCTCGGGTATCGCTGGCAATGACACCTCGACGAAACGCGCCGGATCGGACCGGCCTGTTCAGACGCATGAAGGTGCGCCACAAGCTCTTTCTCGGTCTGCTGATCGTCGCGCTCGCCTTTCTGGGTGTTCTCGGGCTGCTCCTCGTCAGCAGCCAGCGGACGCAGCAACTCGTCGATCGCATCGAGGAGGGCGAGGTCCCCGCGCTGAACCTGCGCCGCGACCTGGAAGCGATTCTGACCGACTACCAGCGCTCGCTGCAGGACGCCGCCGCGACCCAAGAGCTCGAGCTGTTGGAGATTGCCGATGAACACCGCAACGCCTTCGTGGCAACGCTCGAAAGAGGCAAGACGAATGCCGCCCTGGACCCGAAGTTGCTGGGGGGCTTGGCGTCGGAGTTCGGGAGCTACTCGGCGCTGGCTCGCGAAACGACCGCAGGGCTGATCACTCGGGGGCCGGACGAAAACCTGATCGCCGACCTCTCGACGATGACGAGCTCGTATTCCGGCATCAAGCAGCAGTTGGCTGACGCGACCGAGAGACAAAGCAAGGAGCTCGGACAAGCCTTTGCCGAAGCGAGGCGTCGACAACGCGCGTTCGTGGCCGCCGGCGCGCTCCTTCTTGTCAGCGCGCTGCTGCTGTTGGCGGTCGGTTCTCTGCTCCTCATCCGGCACTTGGACCGGTCACTGGAGCAGGCGGTACGGGTGGCGGAGGCGCTGGCCCAAGGGGATATCCCGGCTCGAATCGAGGTCTCGTCACAGGACGAGATCGGCACCCTGTTGACCTCGATGAAGCGCATGACGAGCTATTTACGCGAGATGGCGGGGGCCGCCAACGCCATCGCCGCCGGCGACTTTACGCACCGAGTCACCCCGCGCTCCGCGCGCGATGTGTTCGGCAACGCATTCGAGAAGATGAGCTCCAATCTCGGTAAGATGATCGGCCGCATGGCGGGTGCTTCGGAACGGGTGCTCTTGTCCGCCGCCGAGATCTCCGCCTCGGCCGAGGACATCGCCGGGGGCGCCGAAGGGCAGTCTGTGGCGACGGAAGAGACCTCGACGACGATGGTGGAAATCGCCGCCCAGATAGACAGCGTTTCGAAGTCGATGGTCTCTCTTGCAGGCAGTGTGGAAGAAACGTCCTCGTCGATGCAAGAGATCGCATCCTCTATCGAGTTGGGAGCTCACAACTCGGACGAGTTTCTCGCCTCGGTTGAAGAAACGGCTGCAACGATCGAAGAGATGGCGGTATCGATCCAGGCCATCGCCAGAAAAGTGGGGTTGGCCGACAGTGTCACTCAGGAGGGCGCGACCGTCGTTCAGGAACAAGGGGCGGTGTTGTCGCGCCTGATGAAGGACATCGGCTCATCGAGCCAGGACATCGGCAAGATCGTCGAGATCAACCAGGCGATCGCCAACAAGACCAGGCTCTTGGCCATCAACGCGGCGATCGAGGCTGCTCAGGCGGGAGAAGCGGGGAAAGGAATCGGCGTCGTTGCTGCGGAAGTGAAGAAGTTGGCCGAGCAAGCGGCCGACTCGACGCGCGAGATCGACGGCTATGTGGAAACGGTGCAGCGCTCGACGGGAAACGCGCTGGCGGTCACCGAGACGATTCTCAAACGAATTCTGGATTCGGTGACGAAATCCACCGATCTCGTGCGCGAAGTAACGGTGGCCACGCAAGAGCATGGCAAGGGCGCTTCCGAGATCCTCCGGACGTCGGCCCACATGCGCGACACGACCCGCCAGATGGCCGAGGCGGCTCGCGAGCAGGCCGACGGAGCACGTCAGATTTTGCAGGCGATCCTCGAGATGTCGCGGATGACGCAGGCTGTTGCACAAGCCAGCGAGCAGCAAAAGCAGGGCGGGAACATGGTCGTCGAGTCGGTCGAGCAGATCGCGCATATCGCTCGCGAGCACCTGCGAGCCGCCGAGGGTCTCTCCAGCGCCACGCGCGGCCTTGCCGAGGAGGCGCGAACACTCAAAGAGATGTCGGAGCTGTTCCGGCTCTCCTCTCCAGCCGACGGCGGCTGAGTCCACGCTCACGGAGACCCCGGTCGGACAGCACCCTGCTGACCATGAGCTCGGGTTCCCCGGGTGTCTGTCGCCACGTCGATCAGCTTGGACTCTCCGTCAGGCTGCTGACGATCGGAGGCGGCATGAGTCGCACTCGCTCTTGTGCGCCGGATCTGGCAGACTTGTAGAATGCCTGCAATGTCCCCGGGCCGTGAGCTCTCGTGCTCTCTCTGCGGCAGCTTGACTGGCTGCGTGGTGCGTCAGGAGCGCCGTGGCCACGGAGACCGGCTTATACCTCTTTGTCCCGAGTGCATCACGCTGTGGCAGAGTCAACCGGCGGGACGCCCGCTCCTGTTGGCCTCGCGCCGCTGTTGGGGCGGAGGCACGATCCTCCACCTCGTTCGAGAAGCAAGCCTCAGGAAGTAGCGTGCGGCAAGGTCGTGGAGCCCTGCTACCGCGGCGTCGGTCTTCGATCACCAGGAGCCCGGATTGGTCTCGCTGGGACCCTTTTCAACCAATCAGCCTTCATTCATTCATCGAGTACGCGCCTTTGAGCGCGTAGACAGACTTCGCCCACACGCGCTCGAAGCGGGCGCTGTCAACTGCGGGCTTCCTGATCATGCGTCGGCAGAAGAACCGTTGTCGCGCCGTGCTCGCGGTCTTCGAATAAAGCTGTAGCGCGAACTTGGAGAAGTCGCGGACGAGGAGATCAAAGATCTGGTCGATGATGTCGTCATCGACCGAGTGGTTGGGAGCATTCTCGAGAACGAGCTGTCCGTAGACGACAAGGGTGAAAAGCTCGCCGAGAATCAAGAGGAAGTCGATGTCCTTGATCTGCTCCTGGTTTGGACGAGCTGCGGCAAGGAGCTGTTTGAAGGTTCGGATCTGCTTTCTGAAGATGCGGACGTTGGCCAGCTCCACGCGGTCGTAGACCGGGCGGTAGTCGTGGAATCGGATCTTCCCGAGTCCCTTGGTCGGGCCCTGGGCGAAGAGAAAGGCGTCGTGGCGCGGCTCGGTGACCTCGGGAATGTCAGGAAACTCACCGGGGTCGAAGAAA
>JAOTUP010000372.1 GCA_029863825.1 Acidobacteriota bacterium
GGCATACCGGATGGAGCGCACCAGGATGTCGGCATCGACGCGATCCTTGACAAGATAATCTTGCGCCCCATCGCGCACTGCCTGCAGTGCCTGCTGGTCGTTGTCCTCACCCGTCATCACGACGATGGGCGTCGTTCCGGCGGCCGAAAGAACACTCTCGAAGGTTCCGTAGCCGCTGCTGTCCGGCAGTGACAGATCGAGCAGGACCAGATCGTGCTCGCCATGCGCCAGCCGATCTCGGCCTTGACCCACCCGGTCTATCCACTCCAACTCGAAGATCGAACCATCGGGCTCGTCCTCGAGATAACGCTCCACGAGGTTGGCGTCCGCCGCATTGTCCTCGATCAGGAGGATCTTGATGGGTTGCTCCTTCATTCCTTTTGGCTCGATCGCAGCGACGGCTCCGCACTCTCCTGCTGCTCAGAGTCTTCCCGGGTCTCGACCGGAATCGTGAACAAAAACTTGGAACCCTTCCCGCTCTCCGATTCTACCCAGATCCTGCCGCCATGCCTTTCCACCACTCGCTTGCACAGGGTTAGCCCGATGCCGGTTCCGGGTCTCTCCGGATGGATACGCGCAAAAGTCTGAAAGATCTTCTCGAAATCCTCAGAATCGATGCCGATCCCGTTGTCTTCTACGGTGAAGACCCACTCGCCACTCTTCTGGACCGCCCGGATTGTAACCCGAGGTGCCTCCTTACCGCGAAACTTAATCGCATTACCGATGAGATTTTGAAAAACGTGCTCCAGCTCCGAGGGATCCGCGAGCACGGTCGGCAGACCTTCGCGATGCACGGCGGCGGCGCTCTCCTCGATCGCCGGTTGTAGGTTCCGCAGCGCCTGATCGACCAACGTGTTGCAGTCACAGACCTGGAATCCCTTCCAGCCCGAACCGACTCGCGACAGCTGCAAGAGATCGTTCACCAGAACCTGCATCCGCCCTACGGCGTCGACGATAAAGTCCAGAGACTTCTCCTGACTCTTTCCGAGGGAGCCGGAAAGGTCCTTGGCCAGGAGTGCGCTGTGCTTGCCGATCGTCCGCAATGGCTCACGCAGCTCGTGTGAGGCAACCGACGCAAAGTCCGTCAAGTACTCGTTCGAGCGCTTGAACTCGTCCAGGCTCTCGCGCAGTTCCCTCTCGCGCTGCTTCAAATGCGTGACGTCGTGAATCAACACATCCACCACGATGTCGCCGTCGACGTCGAGCAGCATGACCTCGGTGAGATTCAGCCACACGGATGCTCCGTCGGCCTTCTGGAGCTCGACGACCCTCGCCTGCAGCTCTCCGGTCTTGTTGAGCCGCTGCATCAGATCGGGCCGGCTGCCGGCGTGCATGAAGTGCGTCGGAAGATCGACCTTGAGGGCCTCCTCGATAGAGCTCACGCCCAACAACCTCAAGACCGCCGGATTGGCCTCGATCAGCCGCTCGTCGAGTGTCGAGCGAAAGACGCCGACATTGGCGCGATCCAGCAGCGTCTGCAACCACGGTTCACTGCGCGCGACCAGCTGGTCCTGATCCGCCCGTTCCATTGCTTCGCGGGCTGAAGAGGGAAGCCGCAGGAAGCCGCTCGAGGACTTGACGAGATAGTCCGCAAGACCGGCCTTCATCGCTCGAACCGCGACATCGGTGTCGGCGGCGCGGGTGAAGAAGATGACCGGCACTCTCGGACGGCTCTCCCGCAGAGTGCTGAGCACCGTCAAACCGTCCGACCACGCAAGCTCGTTCTCGGTAATGACGAGGTCGATCGTGCCGGCGCTCAAGGCGAGGGCGAACGCCGCCGCGTCGCCGACTTCCCGCACCCGCACTTCACCCAACTCCCGGGACAGCACCACTGCCGCCAGAGATCGATCCTGGGGATCGTCATCAATGAGAAGGATGTTGGCGTTCGTAATCAGCGGCACCGACCTCCACGTTGGCCCATCCCGGGCGGGTGATACTCCTTGATTCTGCTCATCCGCTCGTCCGGAACGCTCTGGAGGCTGTGCTCTCGCCCAGACCCCGAAGACAGCCGAAAAGTCGCCATAATTGTAGCTAACAGAGACCCCGATTGCGAGCATGAGTGCACGTTCGCATGTCGACAAATCGCTATTTTTCAATATGTTGCGATTGCACAAGAGATCCTCGGCAGGTTGTTCTGCCGTGAGTGCTTGCATCCGGCGCACCGATCCGCTTAACCTGACCCGATGCTGACGCAATGCGACATTCGAACGGAGGGTCAAGGACTACACGACATCACCGCCTTGATCGGCCGAGAGGTCGCAGCCAGCGGTCTTGCCGAAGGCCTGTGCACCGTCTTCATTCAACACACCTCGGCGAGCCTGATCATTCAGGAGAACGCCGATCCCTCAGCCCGGCACGATCTCGAGCAGTGGCTGAATCGCCTGGTGCAGGAGGACGATCCCGCCTTCACTCATACGGCAGAAGGACCCGACGACATGCCGTCTCACATCAAGGCGGCGCTGACGGCCAGCAGCCTGTCGATTCCCATCGTCGATGGCCGACTTGCGCTCGGCACCTGGCAAGGCATCTTCCTTTGGGAGCACCGTCGTCGTGCCAAACGGCGCCGGCTCGTCGTGCACATCGCCGCCTGAGTCTCTTGCTCGATGCCGAAGGTTTCTGCAGCGCACCTCGACGCTCGGCGACGCGGCATTCTCGCCGCTGCTCAGCGCTGCGTCGCGCGAAGCGGCGTCGCGGCGCCGACGATGCGCGACATCTGCCGCGCCGCCAACCTCAGTCCCGGAGGCGTGTATCGCTATTTCTCCGGCAAGGACGACATCCTGGCCGCGCTTGCGGCGCAACGGCAGACCCAGGTCGAGCACTTCTTTCGGCATCTGGGCGACTCGGTACAGCGCCGCGGCCTGCGGTCGGCGCTTCGCGAGCTGGCTACTCTCCTCGACGGCGAGCCGGCCCGGGACAGTCTGCAGTTGGACCTGCACCTGGCGAGCGCGGCGCTCGTCTCGCCGCGCGTTCACGACGCGATCGCCGGTGGCCATCGCCGCGTCGGCGGCAAAATCGCCGGCGGCCTGGCCGGCACCCCGCCGGCGGAGAGCACAGCCGCGGCTCGCGCTCTCCTCGCCCTGCTCCAGGGTATGGCGCTGCAAAAGGCGCTCGAGCCCGACCTCGACCTCGGGGCAATCGTCGACGGTCTCATCGAGCTCCTGTCGGACTAGACCTTCAGGGACGACCGCTCCACCTGGGAGTCGGTTTGCGGGTTCCCGGGAAC
>JAOTUP010000373.1 GCA_029863825.1 Acidobacteriota bacterium
CGCCGCGCCTCCTGCACCTCCAACCAGCACTTGCTCGTCCCCATCAGCCGTTCGCCTCACGACTCGGGCTTCCGCGTAACCGGCGTTACGAAACAACCGCTCGATGGAAGCCATGCTCCCACATGAAGTCTGCAGATATGTCGCCACGGCATCCCATGACCCGGTCTCTCGGTGTTCAAGTTGCTCCGCCTGAGCGCCAGCGCCAGTGCGTCGCAGCACCGCCGCGGCGCGCCGCAGGAGATGCGCCGGCACCCATCCGGCCTCGAGCATTTCGAGATCGAAAACCAAGCGCGCAAGGCGATAGGCATCGAGCGATTCTGCCTCTTCCCATGCGGCGCTCGCGGGCTCGCCGCCGGTGAGGAGCGCCGTCCAGATCGGAGCCGCCGCATCGCCATCGGCAATCGACTCCAATGCGCGCTCGCGGTCACCCGCTAAGGCCCACAAGGCAGGTCGTTCTTCCGGCTCGAAATCCGCAGGTCCTTCCTCTCCAGCCGCTGCAAGCTCGGCAGCAGCTTCCTCGGCACGCCCCAGCCAGCCCAGAGCCCGCGCCTTGAGCGCCAGCAGCTGCGCACGGTGCCACACTACGTTTCTCGCGGCGAACTCCTCGCTCACTTCCTCCAGCTTCTCCACCGCCGCGCTGGGACGTCCCCGCACCAGCAGATAGCGCGTCGACAATTCCACGTCGTGGACGATTCCGCGCCAGTTGCCGGCGTTCCTGTTCTCTCGACTCGACTGCTCGATGATCTCGCGCACGCCCTTCAGCCGCCCACGACGAAGCCTGACCTCCGCCAGATTGAAGAGCGCCAACGTCGTCTTCCGGGGGCCCTCGACTTCGCGATGCAGCCACAGCGTGTGCAGCAGCGCTCGCTCGGCGCCGGCGAGATCGCCAGCCAGGCTGCGAGCCAGGGCAAGCTCGTTCCACAAGTCGCCGGCCTCGAGCGGTGTCAATCGGCGCCGGCCGCGCTGCATCGCCTCTACCAGCGCAGAAACAGCCGAGTGCCCGTCGCCTCGACCGATGCAATGCAGTCCCCGAGCTTTGTGCCAGCGCCAGGCCAGGCGATCAAAATCGAGGGCGGGACGGGCCGCCTCCAGATGACGCTCCATCGCCTCGACGTCTGCGCGGTCCCAGGCTTCGGCAAAGGCCGTGAGCTCGGCACGTGCCAGTCCCGCAGCGTCCGTCGACTGCGTCAGCGCACGTCTCACCCAGCGCGCGGCACCGTCCGCGTCTTCCTGATTGCCAAAAAGTCGCACGGCGACCGCCGCAGCCTCCAAGAGCAGCTCGCCTTCCAACTTTGTCGATTCCAGCTTCTTGATCTCTCGCGTGGCTCGACGCAACTCGCCGAGCCTGTGCAGGCATCTCACCCTGAGCACTGCAGCGGGCAGGCGCCGCAGGTGATGGAGCTCCGCCAACGCCTCACGGAATCGTCCGACGGCAAACAAAGCCCGGCTGAACTCCAGCCGTTCGTCTGGCGTGTCCCGGGACCGGATTCTCCAGGCCGCAACCGCTGACCGCCAACGTCCCGACGCCGTGAGATGCTGGGGATCCCGACGGCCACCGCGCCACAAGACCTCGGCCTCATCAGAGGCGAGACGGTCTTCGAGCTCCGCCATGGTCACAGCACCGGCAAGCAGGGGATCTCTGAACCACTCGGGACCAGCCACCCAGAGCTTTTCGCTGCCACCAGCCAAGTGTCGGGCGGCCAGCGTCGATCGCACTCCTCCCATTGATGAATGCCAGAGAAAGCGGGCCGTTTCCAGAATCTGCCCCACCATCTCATTCGGCGAGATGGGTGCGAGCTCTTGCTCCCAAGATGTGAGCAGAAGTCGAACCGAGCGGCGCGCCTCTCCCCGGCCGGCAATCTCTTCATCGGCGCGGAAGAGCGCTCGCGCGAGATCTCTCAGATCGCGCTGTGGGAGCCTTTTCATCGGCCCGGCAACCGACCGCAAACCACTAAGCATCCCTCGTCCGTCCACCAGTGCGCTCTCCCAGCCGGGTGTGAGATGTTCCCCGACGACCTGGAGGTGACACAACAGTGAACCCGCCTGCAGCAGGACGCCGACCCGCTGCCGATCGCTCAAAGCGGCGTCCCCTGGTGGCAGACCGCGGCCCTCGCGCAGCGTCGAGTGCCAGAGTCGCTCCGGTGTGTGGCTCACTTCGTCTCCAGGCATCGGGAGAAGTCCGTCCAGAAGCTCGGATAAGACTTCTCGACGACGCGTGGCGACGCGATCGAGACGTGTCGCCGTCTCAGCCCCAGCACCGCGAAACTCATTGCGATCCTGTGGTCGTTGAAGGTGTCGATGACAGCTTCATCGCAGGCGGGCTCCACCTCCGCCCAGATCCCCGGAATCGTCAAGCCGTCCTCCAGCTCCTCGACCTGGGCTCCGACCGCCCGCAGGCCCTTGGCTACTGCCGCCAGGCGATCGCTCTCTTTGAGTCGCAGATGCGGCACGTTGCGGATTCTCGTTGTCCCACGCGCGAAAGGGGCGAGCGCCGCGACAGTCGGTACCTGGTCTGGCATGCCTGACATGTCACGGTCGAGGGCCACCAGCTGCCCTTGACCCTCCACGCACAACACGCCGTTCCGCCATTCGACCTTCGCACCCATGGCCGCCAGAAGATCGAGAAAGAGCCGATCTCCCTGGGCACTTCTGGTATCCAGACCCGGCAGACTGAGGCGGCCTCCCAGGAGCGCAGCGCCGGCCGCCAAATAGCAGGCACTCGAGAAGTCACCCTCGACGACAAAGCGGCCGCCGGTGAGCTCGACAGGATCGACCATGAGCGTCCCGCCTCCTCCTTCTTCTATCTCCGCACCCCAGTCGCGAAGTACCTTCTTCGTCACGTCCAGATACGGTGCTGATACCGGATCGCGTGCCTTGATTTCCAGCCGGGCAGTGGCACGTGTTGCCGCCATCAAGAGAGCGGAGACGAACTGACTCGAGATGCCGGCCGGGATCTCGACGCGCCCACCGGCAAGCTCACCACCGGTGATTCGCAGCGGCGCGAAGCCTTCCCGCCCAAGACACTCGATGCGGGCACCGAGGCTGCGCAGCGCCTGAATGAGCTCACCCAGCGGCCTCTCGCGCAGACGCTCCACGCCATCCAGAACGAACTCCCCGTCAAGTGTCGTCAGAGCGGCAGTGAGAAAACGCAGCATTGTGCCCGAAGCGCCGCACGAGATCGAGCAGCTTCGGACGCGCTGTCCGCCGTGGAGCGTCAGC
>JAOTUP010000374.1 GCA_029863825.1 Acidobacteriota bacterium
GACGACCTGTGCGGCGCTGGCTGCCGGTCTGAAGCTTCGCACTGTCGATGACTTGAAGGCGGGTCGGGCGGCCACTTGGGATGTCGTTGGTGATCTCTTCGCCAGTCGCGCGAATGTCGAGGTGCCAGCGATCGACCCGAAGACTGTGGGGAACCGTTTGAGCACCCTCGCTGCGAGTCACGATCTGACGGTTTTCGAGACGTTTCTGCCGGATCTGGCCGGCCACGGGAGAATCGGGATCGCGGCAGCGGAGGTCGTGCGTCGGCTCGATCAGCTGATGGCGGGTGTCCTGGCGGCGAGCGCCGACCAAGTGACCGTCCTGCTGACGAGCGATCACGGCAATTTCGAGCAGCGCTCGACCCGCAGCCATACGAGAAACCAGGTTCCATGGCTCACGACGGGACCGTTTGCCCATTGCTTCACCGGACTCGGCTCGTTGGCAGATGTGGCGCCGCGAATCCTGGAGGTCTTGTCGGCAGTGCCAGGAAAAGCGTCATCCTGACATGCTCAGCCCGCCAGATGCCGCCCTGTCAGCCAAGATTCGTGATGTACTGGCTTCCCAGGTTCGGCACCGGATTTGCTAGATGGCGGACGGGCGTGGAGAAGGAGTCCACGAGTGGAGACGTATCTCTTGTGGGGAGGTAGTGACGACCTATGATCGAAGCACATGATCTGACCCGGCGTTACGGTGATTTCATCGCCGTGGACAGCGTCTCTTTCTCCGTTCAGGAAAGTGAGATCGTCGGTATTCTCGGACCGAACGGCGCCGGCAAGACAACGACAATTCGTATGATTACAGGATTCCTGCCGCCGAGTCGCGGGGGCGTCCTGGTGAACGGCAAAGACCTCCTGAGAGATAGCGTGGGGGCCCGCCGGGAAGTGGGCTACCTGCCGGAGCACGTTGCTCTCTATCCCGAGATGAGAGTTTCGGAGTACCTTCGGTATAGAGCGCGCCTTGAAGGGCTGTCCGGCGCCGACTCCCGGCACAAGATCGATGTCGTGATCGAACGCTGCCTGCTGTCGGAGGTTCGCCATCAGATCATCGGCACGCTCTCGAAGGGCTACAGGCAGCGGGTCGGGTTGGCGACCGCAATCCTGCACGAGCCAACGGTTTTGGTTCTGGATGAACCGACCGTAGGGCTCGACCCGAAACAGATCGTGGCGATTCGCGGGCTGATCCGCGAGCTGGGTCGCGAGCGGACGCTGTTGCTTTCGACCCATATCCTTCCCGAGGTGGAGCTCCTTTGCGACCGGGTGATGATCTTCGACGGCGGGCGCATCGTGACGGAAGGCTCACCGGCGGATCTGCGCGAGAGCTGGAGCGGCAACACCCGGGTTCACGTATCGCTCAAATCGCCAGCACCGACCGCCCGCGAGGTGCTGGAGAATCTGGACGGCGTGGTGTCCGTGCAGACGGGTCTCGATGGTGACTCGGACTTCACTTTAGAGTGCGAAGGGCAGGTCGATGCGCGAGAAGCCGTGTTCAAAGCTGCGGTGGAGAATCGCTGGACACTGCTCGAGCTCCATCGCAGTCGTGCCTCTTTGGAGGATGTCTTCGTGCGCTTGACAACTCGCGATGAGGCCGCACAGCCGGCGGCGATGCAATCGACCGAGGAGACTGCACAGTGAGCGCCATGATTGCAACTCTCCAGCGGGAGCTCCAGGCATACTTCCTGTCACCTTTGGCATATGTGGTCCTGACGGTGTTCCTGTTGATCAACGGTTTCGTGTTCTGGCTCATCGTCAGCTTTCTCAGCGATCCGCGAGCGGCGTTTGGAGCGCCCCTGGAGCTCTTCTTTGGTCAGACGTTCTTCTTCTGGTTGGTGCTCCTCTTCGTCGTCCCGGTCCTCACCATGCGCCTCATAAGCGAGGAGCGGAGAAGCGGGACGATCGAGGTGTTGATGACTGCGCCGGTGACCGAAGGGCAGATTGTCATCGGGAAGTACTTGGCGGCGATGCTCTTCTACATGGCTCTTTGGGCGCCGACCGTCGTCTACGCCCTGGTAATCGATCGTTACGGAGAGCTGGATTGGGGGCCGGTGGCGGCCGGTTATCTTGGTGTTGTGGGGATAGGAGCGCTGTTTCTCGCCGTTGGTGTTTTCGCCACGACCTTGACCCGCAGTCAGCTCGTAGCGGCACTGATCACCTTTCTGATCCTGATGCCGCTGTTCACGTTCGGATTGCTGGAAAGCCTGACGAACAGTGCCACGCTCAAGGAGGTCTTCGGATATCTCGATGTCTGGCAGCACATGGACGAATTCGGCAAGGGCATTGTCGATACCAGGCGCCTCGTCTACTACGTCTCCGCGTCCCTGCTGCTGCTGTTTCTGGCGGCGCGCAGTCTCGAGTTGAAGAAGTGGAGGTAGGCATGGCGCTGGAACGTAAGCATGTGAAGGAATCATCGACGGTGGGCGCCGGTGTCGTACTACTCATCGCATTAGTTGGCATGGTCAACTATTTCGGATGGAAGTATCACCAGCGTTTCGACTGGACGCGATCGGAGCTCTACTCGCTTTCAGAGAAGAGTCAGGGTTTGATGTCTGCGCTCGACACGGACATCGAGGCAGTGGTGTTCATGAGTCCGGCGGCACCGCTCTACGATGCGGTCCGGGAGCTACTGTCTCGCTACGAATCGGCGTCACACCGATTCTCGGTGCGACACGTGGATCCGGCGAAGAACCTCATCGAAGCACAGGAGCTGGTCGATCGTTTTCAGCTTTCGCAGGTCGACGTGGTGGTCTTCGATCGAAGCGACGATCGGCGGATCGTAGAGAGCGCCGATCTGGCGGATTACGACTACTCCGGCCTGCAGATGGGGCAGGGTCCGGAGATGACCGGGTTCAAGGGAGAGCAAGCGTTCACAGGGGCGATCCTCGAGCTCATCGAAGACAGCAAGCCGAGAATTCTCTTTACCGTCGGGCACGGAGAGCTCAGGCTCGACGAGTTCTCCGCGCGCGGTCTCAGCCAGATGCGCGAGATCCTCGGCCGAGACAATTTCGAGATCGACGAGTGGACCTCACTGGGAGAAGGCCGGATTCCTGAGGGCACTTCACTGATCGTCATCGCGGGACCGACGAGAAACTTTCTCGAGCCGGAATTGGCGATCCTGCAGAGCTATCTCGAGAACGGTGGACGCCTGCTGGTGCTGCTCGACCCTCTTCTCGACGGAGATGGCGGGATGGACGAGACAGGACTCGAGGCTCTCCTCGAAGGCT
>JAOTUP010000013.1 GCA_029863825.1 Acidobacteriota bacterium
CGACGAGAAGAAGCGCGAGTTGGCCGAGCTGCGTCAGCGCGTCGTGGAGCTGCAGCAACAGGCGGCGATGACCGAGATCGAGCTGGAGCGCCTTCGGCAGCAGCTCGCGAAGCTCGAAGGGACCACTTCGCCGAGTGGGACGGACTCTTCAGAGGGGATGCTTTCCCCGTCGCCTCAAGCGCCGAGGGGGGCTGGTACTTCAGACGTCGCGTCGGCGCCATTCCGGCCGGAGGTGCCGGAGCTGGAAGTCGAGGACCTTAGTGTCTCGGAGCGGGAATCTGACTCAGTCGGCAATGACAGCAGCTTCCGGAGTGACTCCCAGTCGGCAACACCTCTGGGCGCCGACAGCGAATCCCTGCGCGGAGAAGCGTCGGGAGGCCCAGGAGCGGCTGCCGGTACAGGGATCTCTCTCGCGGGTCAAGCGCTCTATGATCGCGGATACACGCTTTTTCACCAGGGTCTCTACATCGATGCGGAGAGCGCATTCCAACAGTTCCTGGGTGCTTTCGGAACGACCGACCTGGCTGACAATGCGCAGTTCTGGATTGGCGAGTCCAGATATGCTCGCAAGGACCTGTCAGGAGCGCTGGCCGCGTTTCGAGAGACCGTCACGCGATATCCGACCGGAAACAAGGTCGCAGACGCGCTTCTGAAGGCGGGAGACTGCCAGCGTCAGCTGGGTGATCTGGGAGGTGCTCGGACGACCTATGAAGACGTCATTCGTCGCTATCCTGCAGCCGCTGCCTCGGCGGTGGCCGAGGATAGGTTGAGAAAGATGCCCTAGGCAGGCAGCAAAAGAGGAGAGAGACTGTGATTCCAGCCCTTGACAGCACGCGAGAAAAGCCGGTAGGTTCTCACCAGCCGTTAACAAGGTCGACAGAGGGTTCTAAACTCTTGAATTTGAAGATGTTTCGATACAGCTCAGTCGTTCTCACACTCGTTCTGGTGGCCGGTGCGGCGAGTGCCCACCAACCACCCACCAATCTTCATCGCGTCGGCGATCACTGGACCGCCTGGGATCCGCCATCAGTCTTTCCCGAGGGGGCGGAGATCCACACCGTCGTCAAGGGAGATACTCTGTGGGACCTCGCCGAACAGTTCTACGGGAATCCGTACCTGTGGCCGCAGATTTGGGAGAAGAACTCCTATGTCCTGGACGCACACTGGATCTATCCGGGCGATCCACTGGTCGTTGGTATCAGTGTGACGCCGATCGAGGATATTCGTGCTGCGGCGGACGACACGAGTGGGGCCGAGGGCGAGGAGTCAGCGGGTCTTCGCCTGGACCCAGGCGTGCGGCCGCCGGTGCCGCTGGGTAGTGAAGACGACATCTATTGCTCCGGCTTCATCGGTAACTTGGAAGAGTCCTTCCCGCGCCGCATTATCGGATCGGAGTATCAGAGCTTGACGCCGACGTTGGTGTCGGCGCGGCAATCAGGTTCCGAGCTTGGCGAGATCGACTCGGTCAAGATCGACTTGTCCGTCGGCGATGTCATCTATGTCGACGGAGGACAAGCTGCGGGCCTGTTTCCCGGAGATCTCTACACGATCGTTACGCCTCAGGAGAAGGTCTTACACCCGGAAAGCAATCGCTTGATGGGCCGTTTCTACAGTTACGTCGGACGCGTCAGAGTCCTCTCTGTGCAAGAAGATACAGCGATCGCAGAGATCGTCCATTCCTGCATGCCGGCTCGCGTCGGGGCCTCGCTGAGGCCTTTTGAAGAAGTGCCGGTACCGTTGGCTCGCCGGACACCGCTAGTCGGCATCAACGATCCTGTGAGCGCCCAAGAGTTGGCAGATGCGCCGATGATCGTGCGCTCGGAATCTCTGGTCGTATCACTGGGCCAGGACCACGTGGTTTACATCGACCGTGGAATGCAAGATGACGTGACACCGGGTGATGTGTTCACGATCTATCGCCTGAACAAGGGAGGCATGCCCCCCGTCGTCATGGGTGAACTAGGCTTGCTGTCGGTCCATGAGAACTCGTCGGTGGCGAAGATCCTCGAATCGCGATACACGATCCGAATCGGCGATCGGCTCGATCTCAAGAGACGTTAGTCGCAGCTCTGCGGCAGCTAGCATCGGGTGTACCTTCGTGCTAAGGTGGCCGCGTTCCTGAGTCCGCTGTAGCGCGAGTGTGGTGATGACGAAGAACCTGAATGGTCGGCTCGTGCAGTTGGTCGACGAACTGGTGGAAAAAGGCCTGACGCTGCACCAGGGCACGCGGGAATTCGAGAAGCAGTACATTTTGGCAACTCTGCGCCAGAACGACGGCAATTTGACACGAGCTGCCAAGTCTTTGGGCGTGCATCGAAACACTCTGCGCAACAAAGTCGGCAATCTTGGCATTGCGCAGGCAGACTATTTGGCATCCAGCGCCAAGCGTCGATCTCGTAGACGGCCAATCGCGCACTGAGACTTCCCAGCCGCCGGTGCCTGAAACAGCACCAGGAACGACACCGGCGAGGCCCCCGCTTCTCAGCTTCCAGGAGGCTGCTGGGTGGCTGTTGGCACCGGGTTTGCTTTAGGAGACAAGGGATTGGGGCTTTGGACCTCGATTGCTTCGTTCAGGGACTTTACTTGATGCGTCAAGAATCAGCCAAGCGGTTTTCCAGGGTAGCTCTTGCGACCATCCTGTTTCTCGTCGTGGCTCTCGAATCGCCGCCGACGACATCGTCGATATCCGAGGCCAGGCCGGCTCCGCCCAGTCCGGAGGAGCTCGAAATTCTCGAAGAGCTGCTCGAATGGATCGGCGCTGGTGACCGTGAGTTCAAGGCCGTCAGGCCGGCGGACGTTCTCTCGGCAGTCCGTGCGAGACCACAGAGCTTCGCCTTGTTTCACTCGTGGAACGGTCCCGAAGAGCGAGGGCGCATCATTCGGGGAATGCCCTACGGCGGCATTATTCGCCGGGCGGCACGAAAGTACCGCATTGATGAACTTCTCATCGCGGCGATTGTCGAGGCGGAATCGGGTTTCAATGCCAAAGCGGTTTCTCCGGTTGGAGCGCTCGGGCTGATGCAAGTCATGCCCGCCACGGCCGCGAGCCTGGGTGCGTCCAATCCGCTGAACCCTGCGACCAACGTGGATCTCGGAGCACGCTATCTCAGCCGCCTCCTGAATCGTTTCGACGGTGATCTGGAGCTTGCGCTGGCGGCCTACAACGCGGGACCGGGGAGCGTGGACCGCTATGACGGCATGCCGCCCTTCCGGGAGACACGCGCCTATGTGGGTCGAGTGCTGTCCCGCTACGTCGACCACCACCAGCAAGCCTGGCGCGCAGCACAAGCCGAAGACTGGCTTCTGTACTGATCGATAAAGACTCGCGCCGGAGGCTCGGCGGCGCCGAGTAGTCGAGAAAGACGGGCGTTCACCTACGCTGGGCGCTCGCCATTCGAGTCATTCGACTCGTCGCTTTCCTTGATGCCCTTCTTGAAGTTGCGGATACCTTCGCCCAGGCCCTTGCCGAGTTGGGGTAGCTTCGAGGCGCCAAAGATGACCAGCACGATGACGAGAATAATCAGCAGCTCTTGGACTCCGAGTGTAGGCATTGTCTCCGACCTCCGTCGTCGCGAGAAGAGGATTCCGCAACTGCTGCGAGTCTAGCACCAATCCCGCTTGCGACCCCCTATTCGCTCAAGCAGACAGAGCTGTCACGTCGAGAGCGTGCCACCGGCGAGCGAGCTCCGTTGCGAATGGTCCGCCCTCAGGAAGACGCTCGAGGTGATGCGCAGCACGGGCGAGGGTCGGCCGCACGAGGGGCAGGTGACGATCGTGGCCGCGGCCGGCAAAGCTGACAAAGGTCGCAGCGGCTTTGAGAGTACGCTGCACAACACAGCGGCGATAGACAAGGAGGTCTTCGGCGTTCTGGATCGCTCTGTTGCGCAAATGTCGCTCTTCAGACCGGGGTGGATAGAGACTGTCGTTGAGCAGAGAGGCCAGATCGTAGAACCGGGGGCCGAGGCGAAGATCCTGATGGTCGATGAGAGCAAGTCGCCCGTCCGAATCGATCATCAGATTACGCGCCATGAAGTCTCGGTGGCATGGAATCAGAGGCGCGGCTCCGAGATTGCGACAGGTCGCATCGAGTGCCTCGGCGAGGAGCGAGCGGAGCTCGGCATCGCCGCTGATCTCCGGTCGTGATAAGAGACGTGTCCAGGCGAGGTCGACCTCTGCTTGCAGCGCGTCGGCGCCGAGTTCCGGGTTGAGGTGCGCTATGTCAGCCGCCGGCAAGCGCTGGATCCTGCTGATCGTTGCCATGGCGGCCTCGAAGCGATGCCGGAGCTTCGTCCAGGGTCTGTCGGCTAGGTCGTACAGCGAAGTCGATCCAAGGTCCTCTACAATGGAGAATCCCGAGTCACACTCTGAATGCAGGACGCTGGGAACGCGAATGCCGCCGCCTTCCAGCAGCGCGGTTGTTGCGAGGAATCGTCGGCACGTCGATCTCATCTCGACGGGATAGTGAACGCCAATCGCGGTCGCTCCGTCGTCGAAAAGTAATCTGAAGTAGCGGCGGTGAGAGACGTCACCGCCGAGAGGGGAGATGCGAAGCGGCATCCATCCCACGGAACGCAACCATGACGAAAGCTGCTGTTCCTCTCGTGTCAGGACTTGGTCCTCCGCCGTGAGTAGACGCTCTCGACTGGCTACAGCCCGGGCGTGGCGTCAAGTGGTTTATGGGCGCGAAGCTATCACGTGCCCGTTGAGCTCGCCTACGTTGACTCCTCGAGACGACCAACGGATAATCGCGTCAGTCGTTCACAGGCGACGAGAGAGGATACGGGATTGAGCGCCAAGGTCGAAAAGCTGCTGCAGGAGCTTCGCCAGGTATTGCTGGAAGCAGTCGTGCAGCCGGCTTCTCCGGGTGATGTCTTGCTGCAAATGCAAAAGCAGGGGCTATCAGCATTCCTTGTCGTCGAGGCAGGTCACGGCGACGAGGAGACCGAAGTCGCCCGGCTCGCGCTGACGCGCGGTGACGACGGTCTCGCTGTTCCCGTGTTTCGGATCGACCATCAGGACCTGACGATCTTGAGAAGCCTCGGGATCGATCCTACGCGCAGCCTTCGCCGCCGGCGTTGACGGCCGAGAGCCACGCGAGGGTGAGATTGCGACCGGCTGCGGCTCCGGAGCGTCGATAACTCCAGAGCTCCTCCTTTCGGCACCGTGTGCAGTGGCCGAGGGTATGGACCTCGGAAACGCCCGCTCGGCGCAGCTGGACATCCACCGCCCGGCAGAGATCGACGTGGGGACGACGACCGGGGACGGAAACTGCGACGGTGACGGAGGGACTGGTAGCCGAAACCAACGCGGCAGCGATATCTTCGCCGACCTCGTAGCAGCAGGCTCCTATCGCCGGACCGATCCAGGCGGCCAGGCCTTCGGATGATCCCAATGCAGCGAGCGTCGCAGGCACGACACCCGCGACGATGCCTCGCCAACCGGCATGGATTACGGCGAGCCGCTTCTGGTCGGCGACGACCAGTGGCACACAATCGGCGGTCGTGACGCTCAGGGCGAGTTTTCGGCGCGTGGTCCAGAGCGCGTCACCTTCTCCGCACAGACCCGGCGAGGCCGGGAGAACGCGAGAAGAATGAACCTGACGCAGGGTCGCAAGCTCGACCGCTGAGATCCCCTCTTCGAGCAGTGCCTGCTCCCGGTCTGACGGGGCGGTGCGACCGAGGAATCTGATTTCGATGTCGTCCTTCGATATCTTCCACGGAATCATTCGGCAGAACATCCCTCGCAGCTTGTCGCCCAACGGGTCGACGGCGGCCCGCCGGGCGCCGGTGCAGTAGACTAGCAGTCCGTGGACGAATGCGGGAGAGACGCGCAGGTCGGTGTGGAAGCGATGGACGACCGGGGCTGGAAAGTTCGCGGGGCGTCCGAAAAATGATCGGTCTCGAGTCAGGAGACGTCTCTCCTTGCGTTATCTCAATCGCGCGCGCGAGCGACCGTGCGGGTTCGTTACGGATACGGCTCTTGATAGGTGCCGCCTGTGCCGTCGGTAGCTTCGGAGCTCGAAAGGGACGACAGGTCCAGTATCCGTGATTCAGTTCTTCCGTGTGTTCAAAGAGTACCCGGGTCCACGAATGGCGCTGGACGGCGTGACGTTTCGTATTTCGCGCGGTGAGTTCGTATTCCTGACGGGTGCCAGCGGAGCGGGCAAGACGACGCTTCTGCGCCTGATATATCGCGCCGAGGTACCGACGAACGGGAGAATCATCGTCAACGGGCGCAATGTCGTTTCCCTGCCTGCCGAGAAAGTTCCGTTTCTCAGGCGGACGATGGGCATCGTCTTCCAGGATTTCGGACTGATTCCGAGTAAGACCGTCTTCGAGAATGTGAGCTACTTGCCGAGAATCCTCGGCGTCTCTTCGCGCGCCCTGCGGCTGATGGCCGAGGATATTCTCGATAGAGTCGGTCTCGGCGATCGGTTGGACGTGTATCCGTCGGCATTGTCCGGCGGCGAGCAACAAAGAGTGGCGATTGCTCGCGCGGTGATTAACAAACCGGAACTCTTGATTGCCGATGAACCGGCCGGCAACCTCGACCCGGAGCTGTCCCTGGAGATCATTCGCCTCTTCGCCGAGATCAATAAGCAGGGGACGACGGTGCTTCTCGCGACGCACGATCCATCAATCCAAACCCTTGTCGGTGATCGCATCCTGGCGCTTGATCGAGGCGTCTTGGTCCGCAACGACATCCTCAGGCCAGGGGCGGTCGAGCAGTGACAATTCTCCAGGCGCTGCGCTACTTTGCCGGTGAGGCGCAGCGCAATATGAGACGGAGCTGGAAAGTAAGCCTACTGGCGATTCTGGTCACGGCAGTGAGTCTCTTTCTCAGCGGAGCCCTCTTCCTTCTGGGTGCCAATCTCGGGCGCTCTCTCGGTGCCTGGGAGTCCCAGGCACGAATCGTCATCTATCTCGAGGCGGGAGCGAGGAGCGAGGCGGTCGATCGAGTCGAAGCCGAGCTCGCGAGACTGGGGGGTATTGGGGGCTGGACGGTTGTGTCGCCGGAGGAAGCCGCACGCCGGTTGGAGGGGCGCCTTCCCGAGTTGGGAGAGCTCTTGCAGGGATTCGACGAAGAGCCGCTGCCAACGTCGATCGAAGTGGATCTGGGGCGGGCGCGAAATCGCGAGGTCGAGGTGACGGAGTGGTTGCAGAACCTCGAGCAACTGCCTCAGGTTGCCGGTGTCGACGATGATCGCCAGTGGATCAGGCAAATCGCATTGGCATCCGCTCTGCTGAGGGCGGGAGCTGCCATCATCGGGAGCTTGCTCATAGCTGGTTCGGCGTTCATCATCGCCAGTGTGATCAGATTGGCCGCGCTCCTGCATCGCGAAGAGATACGAGTGCTGAGGCTGGTAGGCGCGACTGAGTTCTTTGTCAGAGGTCCCTTCATTGTCGAGGGGATCCTCCAGGGCACACTGGGTTCCGCGATAGCCGTCGCCGCTCTGTCGATGCTCTATCTGTTTGTTGAACGAAGCGATCTACCGAGTATCGTCCGATCGCTTCTCTTTTCTTCCTTCCTCACGCCGGGCGAGCTCCTATTGCTGGCGGTCTTGGGTATCGGTGCCGGCCTGGTTGGCGGTTTGCTGTCGGTACGCAAGACCGCGGCCGGTCTGTGGTAGCCAGGGGCAGTTCCTCGAGTGGCGACACGAAAAAGGGCCGTCTGCGACGGCCCTTTTCAGTCGGCGATATGTAGCGTCCGCTTCAGCTACCGGGCGGCGGCCCCCCGGGGAGCTCTTCGAGCTGCTTGCGAATGGCTTCCTGCTCTTGCTGTAGCCGGCGGATCTCGTCGGCTTCCGCCTCGACGTCCTTGTTGTATTGGAGGGTGTTCCGGTTTTCCGTGACGCGAGCCGCGCCAGCCGAATCTCCGGCACGGTTATAGGCGAGGATGGCGTCGTCCAGCTTCTGCTGCTTCTCATAGGAATAGGCGAGCTGCTTCCAGATATCCTTCTGGTCACCGGCACCGGCGGCCTTGTTGAGCGCGTTCTTCAGGGCGCTCTCAGCCGAGCGAAACTGGCCGTTTCCGATATGGGCTCTGCCAATATCGTAGTCTGGGAGCCAGTCATTCGGGTTCTTGGCCGAGGCTTTTTGCAGCGTAGCGACGGCGCTGTCGTACTGCTTGGCACCCATCTGGGCTCCGCCGAGAAGGATGAGGTTGTCGAACGAGCCGTTTGCGGCAACGACCCTCTGTGCTGCAGCAACGGCTTTCTGATAGGCGGCGGCCTTGGTGCTTCCGGTGGTCAGTCGGCCCTGACGAATCAGTGCAACGGCGTACGCTTTCTGCTTGTCAGCATCCGCCGGATCGAGTTGGACCGCCTTGGCGAGAGCGCTGACGGCGGTGTTCGTATCGCCCGCATTGTAGGCGGCAGTTCCGTACTGGAACTGCAGATCGGCGTCGTTTGGATTGGCACGGACGGCCTTGGCAAATTCGGCCAGTGCACGATCGGACTGTCCGCTCTTCGCCAGCGCCGTGGCGCGAAGTCGAGCGAGATAGCCTTGTTGCTTGGCGTCGAGGGAAGAAGCGTTCACCTTGCTGAGGAAGGCCGCTGCATCACCGTGGCGACCGGTGGCTATGTAGGCCTCCCCGAGGTAGATCTGTACGCTCGGATCCTCTGGGCTCAGTTCGTACGCCCTCTTGAGTGAGTCGACGGCCTCCCGACCCTTCTTCATCTTGAGGTACGTGAGCCCGAGCATCTTATGGCCACCCGGCCACTCCGGCTGTTCCTTGACGATCGCCTGGAACTCCGCCGCCGCCGCGCTCATGTTTCCGGCCTGGAAAGCGGTGACGCCGGCTTGCCAGTCTGCCTGAGCCAGAGTCGCCATGAGCGACATCACAACCAGGTAGAGACTCGATTTTAGGGGATAGGCTTTCATCGGTTCATCTCCTCGTGGGCATCCGCAGAATGAAGGCAGCAATCAACGTGCCAGGGGGGCGAACTGCGGAGGACGGGTATGTCGGAAGGAGTCCCCGCCTGGCACGTGGCACATCGCCGCAGCATTCGTCTGAGCGTCCTCGCTGTCGGTCGCATCATGGTGACAACAGCCATTCCGTCACGTATGTTGAAAGGAAGCCGGCGGGGTCACGGTCGGATCCCGCCGGCGATAGCTACTGCAGTTGGAAGTTGATGGTCAGATTGTAGATGACCGCCACAGGCTTTCCATTGAGCGTTGCCGGCTCGAAGCGCCATCGCTTCACTGCATCGACCGCCGATTGATCCAGTCCCATCGGGAGGCCTTTGAGAACCTTGACATTTGTCACATTGCCCTGCTTGTCGATGATCGCTTCGACGATGACGACACCCGTAATTCGCGCCTTGCGGGCGATCTCCGTGTACTGAGGAGAGGGCGAATAAACCTTGTCCGGCGGCTTGACGTCGCCACCGACACGGATAGGCCCTGTCGGCTCACTGGGAGGTGGACCTTCGGGGATTCCGAACACGATATCCGTATCCGGCAGATCGATGTCGGGCTCGATCTCGTCTTCCAGGCGAATGGGCTCGGGCTCATCCGGCGTCGGGTCGGGAATCGGCACCTTCTTCGAGCGCGGCTTGGGGATCTCCTGTTGCTGCTTGGGCGGTGGTGGCTTGAACCGGACCTGCTCGACGACGAAAACTTTTTGCTTCTTCTCTTCGCGCTGTTCGGCAACAAGCTTGGGAAGCTGCACCAGGAAGAAGACGATGTGAAGGACGACGGCGGCCCCGACAGCCCAGCGCATGCCTTTCTTGTCTTCCTCGTACTCGAGTGCAAAGGTCTGGAAGTCGGCCGCCGCAAGATCATCTGAGAGACCAGTAGAGGTGACACCGCCGCTGGCACTTCCCTTCTTTTCCATAGACACCTCCCTCTAGAACCAGAACATGTCGATCTCGCGCTGTGTCGGGATCGAGATGTTCTTGACCTCAAAGCCTTTCTTGTCCGAGGCTTGCCGCAGTTCATCGAAGACGTCGACCATGTCACCGTAGGCCGCGTTCTGTTGTGGTCGAATGATGACCGGTTTGCGCGGATTCCGCTCGAGCTTGGGTTTGAGGTAGTCCAGAATCTCCTCGAGCCGCATCGGCTTCTGGTCTACGATCAGGGCGCCTCCGGCCTGGATCTCGATGAGGACCGCTTCCTCCTTCTCGATCATCGGCGGCGTGTCTTCTTCCTGCGGAAGCGAGAAGTCGAGCCCGCGAGTTGCAGCAAAGGTCGTAGTGACCATGAAGTAAATGATCAGCAGAAACGCGATGTCCGCCATCGAAGCGGTCGGTATCTCGTCGCTGACATTGCTTCTCTTGAGTCGCATCTAGCCCTCCTGGTTGTCGATGGTCTCCTGGTCGGAGAGCAGATAGACAACCTGCGCCTTGGCTTGTTTGAGCGCATCGATGACGCTGTCGACGTAGCGGTATGGCACTTCCCGGTCAGCTTTCAGCACGAAGGCCTTGCTCGGGTCGTTCTGAACGACGCCGGCTGCAAACGACAGGACTTCCTCGGGCCCGGGGACGGAGACACTGATCTCGTCACCCGCGCTGACGCGGATCAGACCATTGCCGGTGATTGAGACGTAGGCTGACTGTTTGGGAATCTCCAGCCGGATCTCGGTACGCGGCAGCGCCACCTGCGTCTTGTCGACCTCGAAGGAGATCGTGACCATGAAAAAGATGATCAGCAGGAATGCGATATCCGCCATCGAGGCGGTCGGGATCCCGGTGTTTTGGACTGATCGGGCTTTCAACCTCATGATTGGTCTCGCTCTGAGAGCGCCTCAGGCGCGCGGCGCCCCTCCGGTCGCGGCATCGGGTGCGATGCCGCCACGCTCCATCTCACCGAACGTCTCGAGAAGCATGTTCGACGACGTTTCAATGTCTCGCACGAACTTGTTGATGCGACTCATGAAGAAGTTGTAGGCCAGCTGCGCCGGGATGGCGACGAACAGACCGGCGGCCGTCGTGATCAGGGCCTCGGAAATGCCGGAGGCTACGAGGCCGGGATTCGACAGACCGGCTTCGGCGAGAGCGTCGAAGGACTTGATCATGCCCGCCACTGTGCCGAAGAACCCGAGAAGGGGCGCGACGTTGGCTATGCTCGCGAGCCACACCAGGTTCTTCTCCAGGCGGCCCATTTCGTAGAGGGCCGCATTCTCGATCGTCTTTTCGACGTCATCCCGCGGCTGGCCGTATTTCAGCAGGCCGGCCTTGAGGATCGATGCGACCGGGCCACGGTAGTCCTCGCAGACCTGGATCGCCGACTTGACGGAGCGATTGACGATCAGCTCTTTGCGAGTCTTGGCGAGGAACTCGTTGACGTTGATCTTTGCCCGTCGCAGAGCCAAGAAGCGCTCGATAATGAAGATTACGGCCAGCAAAGAGAAGACCAGGAGAGGCCACATGACCGGGCCACCGTCATTGAAGATCTCTACAAAAGTTCCACCGAATCCAGACAACGTATTCCTCCTCTTGCATTTACCTTAGACCCTTGAGCAGGGTCCGAAGTTCCCTGACCCACGATCGTAGGACGAGGTCTTACGATCCGGGGCTCGACACTCAATCGCGCGAGAGCAGCCGAACTCGAGGCGCCGACTCGCTGAAAACAGGCAGCGACCCTAGCACAGCGAGGTTCTGATGACAAGAAATCGCCGGAGACATTGGTATTCCTAGAGCTTATTCGGAGGGTCGGTGAGCCTGTCGTAGACGTGCATCTGGGCGCAGCAGACGGCAACGGCCAACGCGTCTGTCGCATCGCGGCTGAGGCGCTTGCCTCGCAACGACAGGATGAGGCCGATCATCTTCGCGACCTGCTCCTTGTCGGCGCGGCCCTGACCTGCGACGGCGGATTTTACTTCCGCAGGGGAGAATTCGCGAATATCGAGTTGCCGCTTGCCGAGAACCGCCAGCAGGGCGCCGCGCGCCTGAGCAAGAACAATAAGCGAGCGAGTGTTGAATCCGTGAAAGGGAGTCTCGAGTGCGGCCCGTTCAGGTTCCCAGCGATCGATGATCTGCTCGAGATCTGCTGTCAGTTTGGTGATGCGCTGCGGCAGGGTGAGGCGTTGTTGACAGGAAATTCTGCCATAGGCGAGCGGCAGGAGTGCGGAGCCGTGTTTTTCGATGACGCCGTAGCCAGTGTGGCGACTTCCGGGGTCGAGACCGATAATGCGAACCATCGGCGAGCGCTCGCGGGGCGAGAGAGAAACCTAGTCCGAGAGCGCCTCGACGCTCTCCGAATCGAAGCTGAAGTTGGTCCAGACGTTCTGCACGTCATCATGGTCTTCCAGCGCCTCGAGCAAGCGCAGATTCGACTCCACAGCACCGCTCTCGAGCTCTGTGTAATTCTGCGGAATTCGCGCCAGCTCGCTCGTCGCCAACGCGATCTCATGTCCTCCCAAAGCATCCTTCGTCGCTGCAAAAGCCTCCGGAGAAGTGAAAATCTCGTAGGTTTCATCTTCGGTAGCGATGTCTTCGGCGTTGACCGAGAGTGCTAATTCCATGAACTCGTCCTCGGCCATCGTCTCCTTCTCGATGGCGAAGTACCCGCGACTGACGAACATCCAGGCCACACTTCCGCTCTCGCTCAGATTGCCGCCATGCTTCGAGAAGAGATGGCGAATCTCGGCTACGGTGCGGTTCTTGTTGTCGGTAACCGTCTCGATGAGGACCGCGGCGCCGCCGGGTCCGTACCCTTCGTAAGTCACCTCTTCGTAGGCGACGCCGTCCAGCTCGCCGGTGCCCCGCTTGACGGCACGGTCGATATTGTCGTTGGGCACGTTATTCGTGCGCGCATCTTGAATGGCTGTGCGCAATCGCGCGTTGCCGTCCGGATCGCCGCCACCGATGCGAGCGGCAACTGTGATCTCCTTGAGAAGCCTGGTCCAAAGCTGGCCCCGCCGCGCGTCGGTGACCGCCTTCTTGCGCTTGATTTGAGCCCATTTGCTATGACCTGCCATCGATTCGTTTCTCCTCGCGGGGGATCGGCATCGCCGGAGAAGGCGCCTTGAGATCTTATCCGAGCTGGCGTTCTTTCGCCGCGACCGAGCAGTGCATGCGGAGGATTACATAGACTCGGACTGTCTCGGATTGGTAGAGAGGTCTTCGGAAGAGGGGAATCCAATGGTATTCATCCTGTTGGCAGCTACAGACGAAGAGGCGGGGAGCAAGCTCCGTGAGACTCTTGGGGCACAGGGATGGTGGGTAAACCTGGTTCATGACCGGGAGGGCGCGTTGCGCGCCGCCGCCGATCACGAGCCGGAAGTCGTCATCATCGATGCCAATGTCTCGGGCGCGACGGAGCTGGTGAGGATCTTCAGCTCAGCGAACGGAGGTCCCGGGACGCTGGTGCTCGTAGATGCGGATGGGGAGCTGGAGACCCTGGCGTTGGTGGAGGCGGGTGCCGACGAGATCTTGAGCAGTGCGCCGCGAGTTGAGGAGCTTATCCGGGCGGTGCAGCGAGTCGCAGCGATTCCGCACAAAAGCGGTTCGCCGGGGCCTCTGCTGGTTGGGCGCCAACTGACCGCAGAAGAGATCTTCGGCGACATTCTCTCCGAGGTGGACGGATCCGGGGAGACTGCCAACGGCGCAGTACGCGTGCAAGCCGAGGTAAATGACATCGAAGGGGAAGAGGAGACGGAGGAGTCGGAGATAGTCGAGGGGTCTTCCTCAGCCGTGATGACGGACGTTGCCGTCGAGGAACCGAACGCAGGCTCGGGGCAGCTCGCGCGAGCAACGGAAGTCGACGTCGAAGTGAGGGGGAGCTCCGTGGGAACTGGTGGCCAATCACTCGACGGGGCCGCCGAGCTCGCTCCTGTCGGCTCATCGCGGACCGCCGATGAGGCGGGCGACGACGCCCGCATCGTTCCAGAGGAGGAGGCCTCGAGCTCGTGGCAGGGTGAGATCGAAGTTGCTGGATCAGATGAGCCCGGGACCGCCGGCTCTCTGTGGGCCGCGGATGAACCGAGCGACGACGCCGGTGTTGCTCCACAGAAGGAGGCCGCGAGCTCGTGGCAGAGTGAGATCGTGGTCACTGGATCAGATGAGCCCGGGACCGCCGGCTCTCTGTGGGCCGCCGACGAGCCGAGTGCTGATGCTGGTGTCGCTCCAGAGGAGGAGGCCTCGAGCTTCTGGGAGAATGAGCTGGAAGGCGCCGGATCCGCCG
>JAOTUP010000375.1 GCA_029863825.1 Acidobacteriota bacterium
ACGCGGCCATTTGAAGCGAGGTTCAAGGGGCACGACACTCTCTCCTTCATCAAGCGCCATCCGCCCCCGCTCTCGCGACGGCCGCTCTCGATCACTCCCCGTCGCCACCGCTCAGAGCGCTCGATTCGAGCTCTTCGAACGCCATTGTCAAGCGATCCGCAAACTCCGTCGCGTCCGGCATGACGTCATGGTCGGCGGTAACCCCCACCGAAAGGGTCCCTGCGTAACTGAAGATCGGAAGAATCAAACCAAGTCCATCGAAGACCGGAGCGGCAGCCACATGGAAGAGCATCGAGGCTCCGGCAACACTGAGGCTCACGGGCGGTCCCGGCACATTGGTGATCACCAGATTGAACAGCGGTCGATGGCGCTCGGCCATGTGCAACCGGCTGTAGAGGCGAACGCCCAGTCCGGAGAGTGCAAACGGCACCAACTGTGCTGCGTCGACGAGCGTACGCGCTCCCACCGCCTGATGGGTGACCTTCGACGAGCGAGCAGCCGCGCGGATCTTCGACAGGCGCTGAAGAGGATCGGGCTCGTCGGTGGCTAGCGAGATAAGCATCGCCGACACGAGATTGCCCCCAGTACTTCTTTGAGTGTCAGATCGGACCGACACCGGCACCATCGCCACCAGAGGCTCTTGCGGCAGATCGTCGCGGGCTTTCAGCCACTCGCGCAGAGCGCCAGCGCATATTGCCAGTACGACATCGTTGACCGTCGCATCTCTCGCCGCCTTGATCGCCTTGATCAGATCCAACCGAAAGAGCGCAGGCGCCCACGAGCGTCTCGCTGTCACTGGTCGATTGAGCCGGGTGCGCGGCGCCATGAACGAAATCGACGATGCCCTTGTTGATGCCGTCGAGGTGACCTGCCGCCCAATCTCCTGCTTCGCGAGGTGCAAGGCCCCGCCCCCAAAGCCCAGGAGCGATCGGCCGATCGTTCGAGAAACCTCTGCCGGTGCCCCAGCCACATCACGACCGAGGCGACGAATCACTTCCACGACGCCGCCTTCCCTGGCATTCACTCGGACCCCGCCCGGCGCGACCCGAGCTCGAACCGGCGGGCGACCTCCGGCATCTGACAACGCACCGAGAATCTCGGCCCCGGACACGCCATCCACCGCTGCGTGATGCACTCGCGAAATGATCGCCACCGCGCCGACTGCCACCTCGGGCACAGAATCGAGACCCTCGACGAAGAGGAGTTGCCACAGCGGTCTTTCGCGCTCCAGTGGGCGCGACAGCTCCCATGCAACCAGCTGTGAAATCTCTCTCCATCCACCCGGCTTCGGCAGCACGGTCTTTTCGACGTGGTACTCGAGATCGACGTCTGCTGGCGCCACCTCAGTCCAGTACGGTCGCCACAGATCAAAGGGAACCCTGGAGAGTCTCCGGCACAGGACGGGCGCGCTCTCGAGGCGACTGCGAAGAAAAGCGCGTAGGCGATCGACATCCAGCCGGCCACTGTCGGTCGCCGGATCCAGGATCGACAGCGAGCCGATGGTCATCGGTGTGGTCGGCGTCTCGAGCGACAGGAATCCCGCGTCGAGCCCTGAGAGCCGTCGCATCTAGCTGCCGCCCGTCGGACTCTCCGCCTCCGGTGGTCGCCGCACACCGGGGAAGTGGACAACACCGGGACGGAAGAACGGCTGCCACTCTCCTTCCGGCTGCATCAGGCGATCAGCGATGACGTAGAGAACAAGAGGGTTGAAGCCCAGTCCGAGATGACTTCCGGAGACCTCGACGTTCTCGGTAAGCGGGCTCTCAGTCTCTATTGACGTCTGCCACGCTGTCACGCCGTCGCTGCGACTGAAGATCGAAGTCGTTGGCACTGGCGGAGTCGTTCGCACGGCAGCCAACCGCTCGGGCTCGATTTCGTCGAGTCGCTTCTTGGTGATGAGCTCGAAGAGACGAACACTGTTGTTGGCCTTGGTGTCCCGTGCGAATGGGCTTCCCAGCGTAATCACACTGCGTACCAACTCCGTGTACCGATTGGCGAGTGCGCGAGCGTACACACCGCCGAGACTCCAGCCAACCAGACTGACTCTTCGCCCGTGCTTTTCGTGAACCTCAGCCAGCCGACTACTCATTTTCTCTTCGAGATCACCCTGAGGTCCGAGGTTTCGCCCCAGCTCCCAGCGATGCGCGTGATAGCCGAGGTCGCGCAGGAATCGTCTCAAGGGCCGTGTCGAGAGATCGCTCGCCAGAAAACCGGGAAGAAGCAGTACGGGATGGCCGTCGCCGCCTCGCAACCTACGCAACAGCGGCCGCAAGGCCAAGGTTGTCACCAGCTCGCCAGCTGCCCGACCTTCGAGAAGCAGCAGGAGCTTCGACGGCGGCGGGATCTCTTCCTCTCGCGGGCGGAGTTTCTCGTGCGGACCGGACGGCACGAATGAATGCTATCCGAAGTCGGCGAGACGATTCCTCTTCAGCGTCGGATGACACGCGGACGCGAGTGCCGGGCAGCCGAACGATGAGCACCGACCAGCTTGCTGTTGCGAAAGATGAAGACGAGAGCCACGCCGGCGAGAAACCCCCCTATGTGTGCCCAAAAGGCGACACCGCCGGACTCGTTCCCCAGAGTCGGAAGCCCCATCAGGATCTGCAGCCCGAACCAATAGCCGAGCATGCCCCAGGCCGGCACGTTGATCATGCGGACAAAGAAGCCCAGGATCAGAAGTGTTTCGACGCGGACCTTGGGAAAGAGCACGGCGTAGGCTCCCATCACGCCACCGATGGCTCCCGAGGCGCCGACCATGGGAATCGCACTCGACGGATTCGAGAGCACCTGCGCCGCATCGGCACCAAATCCGCACAGCAGATAGAAAAGCACGAATCGCCCCCGACCCATCACATCCTCGACGTTGTTGCCGAACACCCACAGAAACCACATGTTGCCGATGAGGTGGAACCAGCCGCCATGCATGAACATCGAGCTCACGGCCGTCCACCAGCTTCCCGGATCATCGACTGAACATCTGAACTCCGGCCCGAGTGAAATCGTCGAACCGGCGGCAATCCGACCCAGGGCCTCGCCGGGAATGAGACCGAAGTTACAGATCGACTCGGTGAGGGCGGGCTGCGTACCCATACCCTGCACCAGAACCCACATCAGTACATTGGCGGCAACCAGCGCGATCGTCATCACCGCCGGACGCAGCGTCGGATTCTCGTCTCGGATCGGCAACATCGCCTTCGATCCTACGACAGC
>JAOTUP010000376.1 GCA_029863825.1 Acidobacteriota bacterium
CGTTTCCTTCTCCGCGCCCTCGACCCGCCCGCGCATGCAGATCAGGACGGCGGCCACGCGAACATGGCCCGGGGACTGCTGCGACGAAAACTGCTGCGACGAAAACTATGGCACCTCAAGAGGGCACCTCAAGAGGCGCACCTCAAGAGCGCACCGGTGCTATTCTCGCGACTGGAATTTCCGGCCCGCGATGGACCAGACCTACTCAGAACAGTACCTGGACCTCTGGCACCACCACTGGTGGTGGCGAGTCCGCCACCGGTTCGTCCTTCATCACCTGGAGTCACTGGCGCAGGCGCACATGAGGAGACCCGGTGCAGAAGGACCACTTCGAATCCTGGACGTGGGGTGCTGTGGTGGTGTGGCCTTCGATGACTGGTCACGCTTTGGTGAGGTCTGGGGTATCGAACCCGACGAACGCCTGGCGGCCTCGACTCCAAAGTGGTCGAGCAGGGTCACGTGCTCGACCCTGGAGGAGTTCCAGGCACCCGAGGAGAGATTCGACCTCATCATTCTGCTCGATGTTCTGGAACACCTAGAGGACGATCGCGGTGCCCTCAGAGGCCTCCGGGACTTGCTGGTTCCAACCGGAGCCCTCCTCCTCACGGTACCCGCCTTTCCCCTGCTGTGGAGCCAACACGATGTCGTAAACGCTCATTTTCGACGCTATCGCTACCGTGAGCTCAAGAGCCGGATCGAAGAAGCTGGGTTCGAGCCCTCGCAGGTGAACTTCTTTTTTGGTTGGACCTTCGCACCCCTGCTTCTGCGTCGCCTCGTGGCTCGCAAGCAGCGACCGTACCGTGTCTCCGTCCCACCGGCTCCGATCAACCGACTGCTCGAGCGCTGCTGCCGAGTCGAACAGTGGCTGTTCAGCTCTTTCCGCCTCTCGCCACCAGTCGGAAGCTCACTGCTGGCGATGGCGGAGCGCATTGATAGATGAGGACCGAGCATGCCGCCATCGCCTGAACCCAGCACTCGGACCGTCGACCGGTCCCTGTTCTCAATCATCGTGCCTATCTACAACGAAGAGGAGACCCTCGAAGAACTCTCTCGACGGATCACACTCCTGTTCGACAAGCTCGACTTCGACGCATGCGAGGCCGTGATAGTGAACGACGGCAGTCAGGATGAATCGGAAGAGATGATCAGGGCCATCATCGGCCGCGATCCTCGCTTCCGAGGCGTGTTCTTGAGCCGCAACTTCGGCCACCAGGCCGCGGTCTCGGTGGGACTCCATTACGCCCGGGGATCTGTCATTGCGGTCATCGATGGCGACCTGCAGGACCCGCCGGAGACTGTGCTCTCACTCATCGCCGTCCTCGATCGGGGAGCTGATGTCGCCTACGGAGTCCGCCGGCGACGCAAGGAGAGCTGGGTCAAACGATCTACCTACTGGCTCTTCTACCGTCTCCTGGCAAGTGTGTCACCGGTGCAGATCCCCCTCGACGCCGGGGACTTCTGCTGCATGACCCGTCAGGTCGTAGACGCGCTCAACTCGCTGCCGGAGAATCGCCGCTTTGTCAGAGGCCTGCGCTCCTGGGTCGGCTTTCGCCAAGTGCGGGTCGAGTTCGAACGGGATGCACGCTTTGCCGGAACCACAAAATACAGCTGGAGCAAGCTGATCCGCCTTGC
Organism: Acidobacteriota bacterium; assembly: GCA_029863825.1. Classification (GTDB taxonomy): domain Bacteria; phylum Acidobacteriota; class Thermoanaerobaculia; order Multivoradales; family JAHEKO01; genus JAOTUP01. The sequence goes on from JAOTUP010000376.1 coordinate 1,633, forward strand.
TTATGACGGCATATTCTCACTCTCCGGACTGCCGATAAAGATCATGCAGATCACGGGTTTTGCCTCCGCTGCCCTGTCGCTAATCCTCGGATTGGGCTACTTCATCGCTTCCTTTCTCGCGGAGTCGCCCCCCGGCTTTCCTACCCTTGTCATTTCCGTCTGGCTGCTCGGCGGCCTGCAGGTCTTTTTCCTCGGCATCCTCGGCGAGTACATCCACCGCGCGTACGAACAATCCCTCGGACGCCCGGTGGCAATCGTACGTGAGGTGCTCGAGGCAGCTGAGCCATGATCGGTCGGCTACTACGGCACCCGCTTCCCTACCTCGTCCTCCTGATCGGACTCGCTCACTGGCACACGGAGGCCAGTGGGTGGTTTCGGCCACAGACAAGCAACGACACCATCAGCTACGAGCACTTGCTCAAAGCGACGACCGTTGAGGAGGCGATGTCCGGCCTCCGCACTTTCGGCTATCCGCTGGTGATTCGGACCTTCGGCCTCGATCGAGACGGATGGGCGCCGGTGCCACAGTTCCACTTCCTCCTTTATGCGTTTTCGATCCTCGTCTTCTATCTTGCGGTCTCCCGCTTCTCTCGCTCGCACTGGATGGGCTTTGCCGCCGCGGCGCCGCTCTGCTTTGCCGCAACGCGGGAACACGTCCGCCTCGTGGTTACCGACTCGATCGCCGAAAGCCTGGGGCTCGTTGTGGTCTCGCTGCTCCTGCTTCTTGTCGTCGGCCGGGCCCGCGCCCTGACGGCAACGCTGCTTGGGCTGGCAATCTTCGCAAGCTACTGGATCCGACCGATCTACCAGTTCCTTGTCGTGCTGATACCGCTCCTCGGGGGCATACTCAGCCTGTGTCATGACTCTCGACGTCGGGTCGCCTGGGGTCGGTGGACCCTCGGCCTCGCCGCTCTGACAATTGGACCCTTGCTTCTGTTCTCGGCAGTACGCTGGTTCAGCGTTGGAGAATTCAGACTCTCGTCATTGACCGGTTATCACACCGGCAGTATCGGCGCGCTCATGCTCGACGACGAGTTGGTCGCTGAAATGCCGGATGACACCAGAAGCCTCGCACGCCAGATCATGGAACAGCGGAACCAGCTTCCGCTCGCCCCCTTGGACTTGACCAGCCCCCTCAGCCGCTATCAGGGGCGCCGTTTCGGGTTCGTGATGTTCAGCATCGCGGAACCTCTGGTGTTGGACCTGGTGCTGGCAGAGACCGGGCGAGTCATGAAAGGCGGCGTCTCGACAGATCTTGGCCCTCTCGACATTCCGGGCGTCATGGGGCCAACAGCTCTCGAAATGGATCGCAGGCTCGGGCGCCTTGGCCAGGCGGCGATTCGGGCCCGACCGCTGGTTTACGCCAGGTGGGTGCTCGGAGTACTCCACACGGGCATCGTCAAGGCGTATAGCGACCCGTGGCTCGGGATCCTTATGGGGTTGTTGGTGCTCTCGATCCCGGCACTCACGGTTCGCGCTTCCCAGAACCCCGCCCTCTTCGATCGAGACTGGAGCCAGCGCTCGCTGAGTCTCCTCGGTCTGGCACTGGTGGCCGCA
>JAOTUP010000377.1 GCA_029863825.1 Acidobacteriota bacterium
GCTTTTGCTCTCGCCTATGAACCAGTGTGGGCGATCGGGACCGGCAAAACGGCGACGGCAGAAATCGCCCAGGAAGCCCACCGCTTCCTGCGAGAAACGCTCGCCGACTTGCTGGGAGACGAGGTCTCCGGTGCCAAGAGAATCATCTACGGCGGCTCCGCCAACCCCGAGAATGCTGCCGGGCTCTTCGCTCAGCCGGACATCGACGGCTTCCTCGTCGGCGGCGCAAGCCTTGACCCAGCGAGATTCTTAGCTATTATCCGGTGTTGCGGTTGAGTATCGACCGCGAAGGGAGCTCATCGTGCTGTTGTATCTGTTCTACACCGTCCATGTCCTGATCTGCATCTTTCTCATTCTCGTCGTGCTCTTGCAGCAGGGCAGCGGGGCCGATCTGTCGGTCTTCGGCGGCGGCGCCACCCAGACTGCGTTCGGCGCCCGCAGTGCGACGAATCTCCTCCACCGACTGACGGTCGCTGGGTTCGTCGGATTCATCGTCACGACGATCGGCATCGGCTTCATCAAGATGGGCGGCCCTGCGGGCTCGGTCATGAGCGACGTCCCGGCTTCCACCGCAGAGGCCCCGCTCGACGAAGCCGCTGCGGCAGCGCCTCTCGAAGCAATTCCGGAGGGGACCGAGCTGCTGCCTGCCGACGAGCCGCTGGACGCCGCAGAGGACGCCCTGGACGCCCCGCTACCGGCCGAAGAGCCACCGGTCTCCTGAATCGACGAGAGGGGACCCTTTCGGCAGGTTCAGGTGGCGGTTGTCGCCTGCATTCGGATAGGAGCTTTCAGCGATCCACTGCTAATATCAACAGCCGCGCCGAAGTGGCGGAATTGGTAGACGCGCACGGTTGAGGGCCGTGTGGGGCAACCCGTGCCGGTTCGAGTCCGGCCTTCGGCACCAGACCTTTCGCGCACGAGGCGGGCTTTCGGGCCCGCCTTTCTTTTCGCCATTCGCCGGGCGTCGGCGCGTCGATACAGAGCGTACGGAAGTTGTCCGCCGGATACGGTCGCGAGTCGCTTGCGCGCTGCGAGACTCCCGGAGTCTCGCCGGCTGGTGATCGATCCGCGTGATCTCTACTCGACGACCGTCGCCTTCTCGATCACCACCGGCTCCTTCGGCACGTCTTGCATCCCGGCTACGAACCCGGTCTCGACCGCGCCGATGGCGTCGACAACATCCATCCCGTCGACAACGCGTCCGAACACCGTATAGCCCCAGCCCTGGTCGCTCTTGGATCGGTGATTCAAAGACGGATTGTCGACCAGGTTGACAAAGAACTGTGTCGAGGCACTGTGCGGATCCGGCCGCCTCGCCATGGCCACTGTGCCGCGCTCGTTCATCAGCCCGTTGTCGGCCTCGTTCACCAACGCCGTGTCTGTGGGCTTGAGCGTCAAGTCTTCACCGTAGCCTCCGCCCTGCACCATGAAGTTCCCAATCACCCGGTGGAAGACCGTGCCGTCATAGAAACCGGCGCGAACGGCCTCCAGGAAACTCGCCGTCGTCACCGGCGCGTCTTCGCTGGCCAACTCCATGACGATGGTTCCCTTACTGGTCTCGAGAGCCACCCGCGGACCCGAGGCTGCTTCCTCGGCGATGGCGGCCGCCACCGGCAGGGCGAAAGCGATGATCGACATCAGGAGATAGAACTTCATTGATCGTATCCTCGGTGTTGGGTTATTCCGGCAATGGCCTCGTCTCGACGCTGTCTGTGGTCTGGAACGTCCTCGCTCTGCCACGCGCTCAGTTCGGGCTCTCTCCGCTCTTCCGCGCTGCACGGCATGGGTCGCACGGACAGATCTCGCGCAGAAAATCAAACCGGTAGATGCCGGTGGCATGGCTGTCCGACCAGAGGATCGAGATCGCATAGTTGCCCACCGGTTCGATTTTCGTTGCCGTGACTGAGACCGACGGCGGCTGATAACGAACTTCTGCCACCGAATGGCCCTGACAGCCGGCGCACGGACAATATCCGCGCAGAAAATCGTACTCGTACTCGGCCACGTGTCCGTCGCTCCAGGTGATGCGCAGCCGCTTGTCCTCCGGCAGACGTCGAATCTCGGTCGGGAGTGGCGAGCTCATGTCGGCGAATCGTAGCACCGGCGGTGAACGGTTCCCAAGGGAGTGAATCCGCAGACGGATTTCTTCATCACGATCGCGCAGAGTCGGAAGGTCGTCGCAAGATGCAAGCGCAGCCTACGGCGGTGCATCGACCGTTCCCATCGGCGTCCAGGGACCGCAGCGGGCGATACGCCTGGCGGCGAGCCAGCTGCCGACGAGCGTTCCGTGCCTCTTGATGACCGCTTCGCCGTAGTGGCTACACGTCGGCGTGAAGCGGCAGCGCGCTCCCGCCGCGCCGAGGGCACGCGACAGCGTCGCCTGATAGATGTCGATGGATACCAGCATGATCCGCGCACTGACTTGTGACGCCGGCGGCCGCGACAGATCCCATCCCAGGACGAGGATCACGACGAGTATCGCGATCAACAGAGTGCGACGATGCACCATGCGGCGAGTTTTTCACAGCCGCACCAAGTGCGGTCACAAAGGAATTCGGCGAGACGCCTCGATGCGCTTCAGCTCGTCAGAACGGCGCCGTGCCACTCGCCAGTCGACCCAGCCAGAATGCAACGAGCGCCGCCACGTGTCCTACCGCCCAGACGTCGGACGACGCCGGCAGACCGACCGGGGACCCACGGTGGATTCGGAAACCGACGACGGCCCACAGCAACGCTGCTTCGATTGCCAGAAGCAGCGCGAACGGGTGGAAACGAATCGACGAGACGACATCGCCATGCAGCAGATAGCTCGCCGCGCGAGTCAGCCCGCATCCCGGACATGGAAGCCCTGCGCTGCGACGAAACAGGCACAGAATCGGTCCGCTCGTCGGAGTCCAGAAAGAAAACAGCCCCAGGGCGATGATCGCCCCGAGGCTCGCCCACCAGAAGATACCTGGTGACACTCGTCGTGTGTGCAGGTCCTATCCTCCGAATGCTCCCTGGACGACCGCCAGGCCGCCCCAAAAGACGACCCACAGGAAACCGAACGCGATGAGAATCGTGCCGATGATGCCGAGGATCATGCCCGCTTTCGCGACGCCCTCACCCGCCGCCGGAGCCTGGCCGGCGGCAATCGCATTGAGCTCTTGCTTGCCGAGAATCCAGGCCACCGGCCCGA
>JAOTUP010000378.1 GCA_029863825.1 Acidobacteriota bacterium
CATCACCGAGTTGGCGCGGGAATTAGCGGAAGTCAGTCAGCAGGCGCGGGATCGCAAACTCACTCCCGACCAACTGCGCGGTGCGAGCTTCACGATCTCGTCACTTGGCGGTATCGGCGGCAGCTTCTTCACGCCGATTGTCAACACGCCCGAAGTCGCACTTCTCGGTGTTTCGCGTCACCGCCTGGCGCCGGTGTGGAACGGCACCGAGTTCGAGCCGCGTCTGATGCTGCCGCTGTCTCTGTCCTACGACCATCGGGTGATCGACGGCGCCCTGGCGGTGCGGTTTACGTCGTATCTCGCCGAAGTCCTCGGCGATATCCGGAAGTTGTTGCTGTGAGTGTCGCCGAGGCCGGAAGAGTGTCGTCATGAGCAAGCTCCTTGAAGTGCGGATCCCGGATATCGGCAGCGACGAAAAGGTTGACGTGGTCGAGGTTCTGGTGGCCGAGGGCGATCAAGTGGAGGTGGACACCGGGCTGGTGACGCTGGAGAGCGATAAGGCGTCGATGGACGTACCGTCGCCAGCAGCAGGCCGAGTCGTCGAAATCAGCGCGAAGGTCGGCGACCGCATTGGCGAGGGAGATCTGATCCTGAAGCTCCACGTTGACAACGCGGGCGAGCAGGAAGAGATCGCGGAACCGGGCGCCATTGGAGCGCCGGCGGCGGAAGAGAGTGCGACGAAAGGACCGGCTCCGATCGGAGCGACAACTGACGCAGACGCGTCCTTCGACAGCGAGCTGGTGGTGATCGGCGGCGGTCCCGGCGGCTATACGGCCGCGTTTCGGGCGGCGGACCTGGGCTTGAAGGTGACGCTCATCGAGCGTTATCCGACGCTCGGTGGCGTCTGCCTCAACGTCGGCTGCATCCCGTCGAAGGCGCTGCTGCACGTGGCCCGAGTCCTCGATGAGGCCCGTCTGGTGAAGGAATCCGGCGTCGAGTTCGGCAAGCCGACGATCGATCTCGAGCGATTGCGCGCCTGGAAAGCATCCATCGTCGAGCGCCTGACCGCAGGTCTCGGGAAGATGGCGGCGCAGAGAGGTGTCGAAGTCATCCCGGGGTCGGCGCATTTTACCGGAGCACACAGTCTCGAGCTCGCAACCGCGGAGCGCACACAAGGACTTTCGTTCGACCAGGCGATCGTCGCTGTGGGCTCCAGAGTGATCGAGATTCCCGGCATACCCGTCGATGACCCAAGAGTCATGGATTCGACAGACGCGCTGGAGCTGCCCGAGATTCCACAGCGGCTGCTTGTCATCGGCGGCGGCATCATCGGGCTCGAGATGGCCATGGTGTACGGAGCACTCGGATCAAAGCTGGTGGTCGTCGAGCTTCTGGACGGTCTCATCCCCGGGTGCGACAGGGATCTCGTGCGTCCACTCGAGCGCCGGCTGAAGAGAGACCTCGGAGCCGAGATCTACCTCGAGACACGGGTAGCGAATCTCGAACTGTCGAAGAAAGGCCTGGTTGCGCATCTCGAAGGAGCCAAAGCGCCGAAGACTCTCGACGTGGATCGGGTGCTCGTGGCGGTCGGTCGACGGCCGAACGCGGATCTCCTCAACGTCGACGCGGCAGGGCTGGCGGTCGATAAGAAAGGCTTCCTGGCAGTAGACCGACAGATGCGAACCAATGTTTCCCACATTTTCGCCATCGGCGACATCACAGGCCAGCCGATGCTGGCTCACAAGGCGACCCACGAAGGGAAAGTCGCCGCCGAGGTGGCAGCCGGGGGTAAGAGCTCGTTCGATGCCCGAGTCATTCCGTCAGTGGCGTACACCGACCCCGAGATTGCCTGGGTGGGGTTGACCGAGACCGACGCGAAGGCGACCGGCACCGTCTACCAAGCTGCATCCTTTCCTTGGGCGGCAAGTGGCCGGGCGCTCGGCATGGGACGAAGCGAGGGAAAGACAAAGCTGCTCTTCGACCCCGAGACGAAGCGCGTTCTCGGGGGCGGCATCGTGGGACCCGGTGCGGGCGACCTCATTGCCGAGATCGGGCTGGCGATCGAGATGGACTGTGAGGCAGCCGACCTGGCGCTCACCATCCATCCCCACCCGACGCTGTCGGAGACGATCGGCTTCGCGGCCGAGGTCTTCGACGGCACGATCACGGATCTGTATCTTGCAAAGAAGCGGTCGTAGGATGGCGTCGGCTTTCGCCCTGATCTGCTCCGAAACGACTCGCGGCTGCTCTCTTCCGCTGGCTCAACGCTCGCCTCGCTGAGCCCGCGAAATAGTGGGTTCTTCGTCTGTGAGGCTGTCGAGCGCGTGGGCTGCGTATGTTCCTGCCGGGGAGGAACGGAGAGCCACTTTTCGAGGACTTGTCCTCGAGGCAGGCGCTACGGGAAGTATCCCCGTAGCGTTCGCACCTCGTCGTCGCGCCCTACGAGCTCGAGATCGACGGTTCTGAAGTCGCCGGATCCACTCGTGTTGCTCGACTGGTAGGCGATCAGATACTGCGAGCGAAGCTCTTCTTCGATCGCCGTGTAGATCGCTTCGAGCTCGGCGACGTCGGTGATGAAGAACGAGCGCCCGCCGGTATCGTTGGCCAGCTTCGCAAGCTGACCGCGCGAGGCGGTGTCCTTACGCGGCAGGTCGAGGCCGATGGTGTAGATCTTCACCCCAACCGTCTGGGCGTACTGGAGCGCTTCGTCGAAGGTATAGCGGCTGGACTGATCCTGGCCGTCCGAGAGGATCAGCAGGGCGCGCTGTCCTCTGATGCCGGTGAAGTAATAAAGCGCAAAGACGACGCTGTCATAGAGTGCCGTGCCGCCCTCGGCCTTGAGCCCGGCGAGCTCTCCCGCCAGCGCCTCGACATCCGAGGTGAACTGAGCGGCCAGTGTCGGCCGCTGATTGAAGGTGATGAAGCTCGCGCGATCCTTGGGACTGATGATCTGGCGGAAGAAGCGCAGCGCCGCGTCGCGAGCCTGATCGAGGCGATCCACCATCGAAGCCGACGTGTCGAAGAGTATGCCGGCATGAATCGGCAGCTCCTTGACCACTTCGAACCGGGCTATCCGTTGCCCGACCCCGTCTTCGCGGACCTGGAAGTCAGCGGCGGAAAGGCCCTCGACTGGTCTGCCAGAGCGATCGAGCACGGAAGTGAAGAGCTGTACGAACTGGATGTCCACTTCTTCCAGGAGGTCGGGTGCGTTGATGAAGACCATGTCCTCGGTCGA
>JAOTUP010000379.1 GCA_029863825.1 Acidobacteriota bacterium
CGCGATCGGCCGCGGGACGATGGCACCGATCAGCAGGGTGTAGCGGTCGCGAATGCTGATATCTGAGGGTTTGATGTCCATGACGACTGAGTCTACAGATGACAGGCTGGAGGTGAGCCCTGCTATTGTGAATTGATGCGATGCGAGGAGGCCGGAGGGTGACAATCGGCAGTCGAGATGCCGGCTTGACGATCATTGGGGGGGCGTCCGTCGACACGCTTCATGTCGCGGGAAAGCCGACGCGAGTCGCCGGCGGAGCGGGGCTCTACACGGCGCTTGCCGCCCATCGAGCCGGTCTTTCCAAGGTGACGATGATTGCGCCTCGACCGGCGCCGTTGGCGGGGGAGCTCGCCGCTGCAGCTGAGTTGCTAGATTGGCGCGGCCCGGAAGTCGCGCCAGACGGCGTGCCGCATTTCGACATCAGCTACGACGCCGAGGGGCGGCGAACGCTCGACGTGGTGACCGCAGGGCGGGAGGCTGAGCTGTCGCCACAGATGGTCGTGCCGACCCTTCCGCCGGGTCCGGTGTGCGTCACCCCGTTGACCGATCCTCGGCGTCAACTCGAGTTTGTCCGACTCCTCAAGGCTGAAGGTCGCTGGGTGGCGTGCGGCACCTATCCCTGCGGAGTGCGAGAGCAGACTTCCACGGTTCAGGCGATCTTCGAGGCGGCGGACGCGTTCTTCTGCAACGAAGAAGAGGCTGCGAGCTTGTTCGGCGGTCTGGAGAACGCGCTGACGCAAGCGGGCAAGCTCCTGTTCGTGAGTCGAGGCAAACACGGAGTGAGAGTGTTTCAGGGTCATCACTCGACGAACGTGGAGGCGGTGCCGGGCGCAGAAGCAGATCCGACGGGTGCCGGAGATGCCCTCTGTGGAGGTGCGCTGGCGGCTCTTGTGCGGGGCGACCATCCGGTGCGGGCAGCACGGCTCGGGGCGGCAGTGGCGGCGCAAGTGGTCAGCGATGTCGGGCCGACAGCTCTCCTGCCGCGAGCGCCGCAGGCGACCTACCCTCTCGATCCCCGTGTCGCTCTCGACGTCGATCGCATCGCGATCGTTTCCGACTGGTTGGCGGAGGCGCCACAGGTCGTGGGGTTCGACTTTTGCGGCGAGATGTTGCCGCCGCCTGGAGAGGTGGGTACGCTGGATTTCTTCTTCGCCCAGACGCTCCAGCAATTCGGTTTTTGGCGGCATGAACAGGGTCGATACGACGAGCCGATGATCGCGCCCTTGGCCGGGAGCTCGCGCAAGGGTAGCGACTATCTGTGGGCGGTCTATCGACGGTGGATGAGCGAGGATCGGGCGGGGCTGGCGCCTTTGGGGCAGCGAGACCTCCGGCGTGAAGAGCTCGACTCCCACTACCGGTCCGACGACGGCCACAATCCTGTTCCCGCGGCCGATCTGCACCTGCAGCAAGCGCGGGCATACGGTAGAGATATGACCGCCCTCGGCAGGTCTCCGGCAGAAGTGATTGAAAAGGCCAACGCAAGCCGGCGGCCGGTGGTTGGACTGCTACAGCAGCTCGACCACATCGGCGGATACAAGGAAGATCCCCTGCGCAAGAAGTCGGCACTCCTAGCGCTCGTGCTTCGCCAGCGGCCTGAGCGGTTTCTGCGCTCGGAGGCGGGAGAAGACGTGCCGCCAATTGTCGACTATCACATCCAGCGAAGCTGCCTGCGGATGGGGTTGGTGACGATCGGCGATGCCGGGTTCGAGGAGCGTCTGAAAGCAAGGCGGCTGCTCGAGGCGCGTGACGAGTCGGCGGTACGGGAAGCGTGCTATCGGGCCGTCGAGCGCGTCCAGCAGCTGAGCGGTAAGCCAATGGCTGCAGTCGACTGGTTCTTCTTCCAGAACCGCCGACGTTGTCCGGAGATGACCCGACCAGAGTGTGCAACCTGTGAGATCGAGTCGGTCTGCGCTCGCAAGACAGAACTGTTCCAGCCGGTGATGCGAACCACGTTCTACTGAGCCTACTGAGCGCCATTTTGGTGCGACCGGGGAACCAGGCCGTTCTCGCATCAGCCGGCAGAAGAGATGCAGCCGTGAAGGTTCACGAATCGCGGAGTCTGGTGGCAGGATAGGATCTGGTCATGATGACACTCTTGCTGACCGCTGCCCTGTTGCTGGGCGTTGCCGGTGCCGACGAGCCGGAAATACCGCTTTTCCACGAATACGATCCGCCGTCGACGTTGGTGGTGACCGAGCATCCGACACCCCGAGCCAAGTACCCTTTTGTAGATGTCCACAATCATCAGTTCCGGATGCCCGAGCAGGATTTGACCGCGCTCGCCGCCGAAATGGATGCGCTCAACATGGCGGTGATGGTCAACCTGAGTGGACGCGGTTTTCGACGAGTGACCGCCGAGGACGGATCGACCCAGTATGCCCTTCAGGAACCCGACTATCTGAAGCGCGCGGTCGAGAACGCCGAAGCGACAGCACCGGGACGCTTCGTCGTTTTCACGAACCTCGACCTTGAAGGGCTCGGGTCGCCGGGCTGGGCCGAGAACGCGGTCAGGGCGCTCGAAGCCGACGTCGCAGCCGGCGCCCGCGGTCTCAAGATCTACAAGAGCCTGGGGCTGAACGCCGAGGATGTTTCGGGTGCACGCGTGCCGGTAGATGATCCGCGGCTCGATCCGGTGTGGGCGAAATGCGGCGAACTGGGTATTCCCGTGTTGATCCACTCGGGCGAGCCGGCCTCCTTCTGGAAACCGAAAGACCGTAATAACGAGAGGCTGCTGGAGCTGATCGAGAAACCCGAGCGGTATCGAGACCCGGAGGTCGTTCCGCCCTGGGAGCAGATCATGGGAGAGCACTTCAATGTCTTCAGGCGCCATCCAGAGACGACATTCATCAGCGCTCATCTCGGATGGATGGGCAATGATCTCGCTCGTCTGGGTGGGCTCCTCGACGAGATGCCCAACGTGTATACGGAGATCGGTGCCGTGCTGGCCGAAATCGGGCGCCAGCCACGTTTTGCTCGCGACTGGTTCAGTCGCTATCAGGACCGAGTGTTGTTCGGAAAAGACTCCTGGGCGCCCGAGGAGTACTCAGTTTACTTCAGGGTGCTGGAGACGAAGGACGACTACTTTCCGTACTATCGCCGGCGCCACGGCTTTTGGCGGATGTATGGTCTGGATCTGCCGGACGAGGTCTTGCGCAAGCTCTACTACCAGAAT
>JAOTUP010000380.1 GCA_029863825.1 Acidobacteriota bacterium
CGAGGCGACAAAACCATCGCCGAATGGAAAGCAGCCGGCCAAGACCCCAACAGCACCTGGAAATAGACGATCTCTAGACCGTTGGGAGGGCCCGGAAAGGGCCCTCCCAACACGTAGGCGCGTCGCAGCTTGCGGACTGTCAGCAGAGGGTTTGCATCGGTCCGGCAACTCAACCGGCAGAATGCGGGGGCAAACTCAAAAAGCCCTAACTTGTCGCATCGAGGAGCTCCGCAACATACGCGTCAAAGGTGTGGTGTTCGGCGATGAAGTCGGGTCCCTCGGTGGCAGCTTTTTCAGTCAGCCTTGCGAGGTTCTGCAGCGAGTGTTCGAGACCCTCCGCGAGACTCGTTTGGTCCTCAGCTCGAGTAATTACCGCCCCGGAAAATCCAGCAGGCAGTTGGTCTGCCAGAGCGTCGGAGGTGAGCAGTGGTTTCCCATGTGCAAGAGCGTCCAGTAGAACGCCAGACGCTCCTCCGTCCTGGGCGAAGCTGTTTCGATAAGGCGTAATGACCAGTGATGCGGCGTGGAAGTAGCTCGAGAGTTCTGCATCGTCGACAAAAGTGTCGATCCAGTCGATAGAGATACCGGGTGATTGCCGTGTCAGGTCTCTCTTCACTTGGGGTCTCTGTGGCCCCACGACGCGCACTATTGCGTCGCGCCGCAGCAGTTGCATCGCAGCGAGTAGGTCAGCAAGCCCCTTCTCTTCTCTGGCCTGTCCAACAAATAGCAGGACCGGTATCCCGATCGATTGGTCGAGCTCATTTGCGGGAACGTTTCGAGAAACCCGAACCGGGTACGGCAGTTGAAGTGTCGCGTTGGTCGGGATGATCTCCGCGAGGATTTCGGTGGCACGACGTGTGTGGGTGACGATCAGATCGCCGTGGCTCGCAAGACGCTGCAGGTACTCGCGAAGAAAAAGGGTTCGGATCTTCCCGGCTGCGTTCCGGTTGGAGAAGGCATATTGAGTTGCATGGTGAAGAACGTGAATACGCCGCTCCAGCCCTTCGACGGCTCCCGGGAATAGCCACACGTTTCTGTCGAAGTTCAGGTCGACGAACGTGTCGACTTGCTGTGCGCGGCAGGCTCCGACAACGGCTCTCATCTGTCGTCGGTTCTGTACGAGCTGGGATTTCTCCCTGCGCGACACACGAAACCATTCAACCTCCGGAATCTCTGGTCGTTTGGGGCACGCGGCCAATGCAAAGCTTCCGGAACGCATAGTCGCCTCAATGAGACCGCTGACGTATCCATCGTGGTGGCCACTTCCACCGACATCGTCGAAGTAACACACTCTCATCTGTGTGGGCCAGCCTCCCGTTAGCTGCCGGACGATATTTCATTTCGAGAGGTCGTCACTGGGTAGGCTTGGCGTCAAGCCTGCGGGTTCTCCTCGATGCAAATGGCAAAGTCGCGATCTGGATGAAGCCCGCCACAACCTCAACTCCCAGTCTCTTCCAGTGGTGAGCGATGTAGGAGGTCAGCACGAGGGTCATCGAGACCTTATCGCGTGGGCTCTCGTCTGACCGCCAGAAAAGCAGGATAAACTCCCTGAGTCTTCTCCAGTGAGGAAACACGACCTTCATTCGCTTGTTGGCCGGGTCGAACCAGGCGGCTGCCCAGACGGTTTCCGTGCCAAACAGCCTGGCCAATCCCTTCGACTGCTTATACCGCGCCTGATGCCATGCGTCGGCGTGGGTTCGCAGAACATAGAGCTCTTCCGGAACCTGTCCGAGTTGGCCCTTGAGGGCCATCTGCAGGGTGACGTAATCGTCGGCGCCGATGAGTGGCCGAAGCAATTGGGTCTGGGCAAGAACCGTCTTCCGGTAGAGTCCGAAGATAGGCCAGTTGGGACCAACAATCCTCTCTCGAAACATCTTGTTGACTCGTTGGCGAGCCGTTGGCTGGCGGAGATCGGCGTTGCTGCTGTCCTTCTGAGGCCTCGTCGCTTCCGAATTGTTCCGAATGCGGTAGCGTGGAAATGCCAAAACCACATCGGGCTCCCGGTCCAGCACCGCGACCAGCTTCTCGAGGTACCCCGGCAGCATGGCCTCATCGGCGGGCATCCAGCAGAAGTACTCTCCCCGGGCTAGCTCGAAGACCCGGCGGTAGTTCGGAGACGCTCCCAGGTTCTCAGGATTGCGAACGTATCGGACCCGATCATCCTTGTCTGAAAAAGACTTGCAGATCTCCGGCGTCGCATCGGTTGAGGCGTTGTCGGCGATGACGACTTCGAAGTCGGAATAGGTCTGGGAGAGAGCCGAATCGATAGCCTCGGCCAGGTACTTTTCGCCGTTGTAGACCGGGATGCCAATGCTCACCCGCGGTGTGTGGTCTGTCACCGGTCAGCCTTCGCCATGAGTGATTTCCTTCTACCCAAAAAGAAACGCCCCGTCATCTCCACCTCCAACCACTCAGAATAGGTTCGCGACTGCTCTGCGTGCAAGAAGGGAAGGATCCGAGATAGTGACGTGGCGTGTCTCGGACTCTTTGTACTCTGCCGCAGAGGTGACTATATACCACCGGCGAGGGGACAAATGAGGTAAGGGATCTGGTTGGCGACGAAGGATCATTCCTGTCAAGGCTATGCTGATGGCCGCCGTACGCTGGGTGCGCCGACGTGGGAGGTTGATTGATTCGCTTTCCGGGATTGTGAGTGGTCTGTTTTTCTGTCCAACGGAGCCATCGATGCGACGTTGTATTCGACTGGAGATGGATCGGCTTGTCCGGGGCGCGACAAGAAGGGTGACGGTTGCCGGTCCAGGAGACCGACAGCCGAGGCATTCTCTGTGTGGGTTGAGCGAGCGACGCCGGTGCTGGTACTTCCACGATTCTTGCACGCCCGCAATAATTAGCGAAGTGCACCGACGTTGGAGCGAGGTCGCCGGTGCGGTTGCGAAGACGAGTGTAGTTCTCGTTAAACTGACCGCGCTGAGTGGTTGTGGGAGGTGACTGCTCGGTATTGTCTTGCCGGCGAACCTTCCGGCGGCACTCACCGCGGTATCGAGGTAAAGGAGGATGGCGATCGAGCCACAGAGGAATGAATCAGGGCGGCTACGCCGGACGGTTCGCTGGCTTTTTGATCCTGGAGATGCCCTTGGGAGTCGGACCCTCAATGCGGGTGTCTGGGGCTTTGCGCTCAACTCCTCGGGGCGTTTGCTGAGGA
>JAOTUP010000381.1 GCA_029863825.1 Acidobacteriota bacterium
CTTGGCACAAGTTGCGGCATACGTCGACAGGATGTTACGGCCTACGCGACCACTTCATCTAGCTGAATGAGCCCAGTTGATTCCGAGTCATAGCTACGGCCCATCCGATTATACTGTCCGCATCCACGGCTCCCGTATCCCGGCATTCGCGTTCGGGCATGGTCTCCGTGAGTTTGGATTCGCGTCACGCCCGATTCCTCGACAGCTGCCAAAGGCCGAACGAGGCATGTGGAATCTCCTCTATCAGCTCACTCTCTCGATCGTTCTTCTGGTGGCTGGTCCGATCGTATTGCTGCGCCGGCATCGCCACTACACGCCGACACTTCTCCGCCGACTGGGCTTGCGTCCTACGCCTGTCAAGAGTGTGAACCGCCCACTCTGGATTCACGCCGTCTCGGTCGGTGAGGTCGGAGTTGCTGCAACCCTCGCACCCCACCTGCCAGCGGACCTGCCCCTCCTGATCACTACGATCACCCCGACCGGGCAGGCGCGCGCGACAGAGAGATTCCCCGCCGCCGACGTCACCTATCTCCCCTTCGATCTGGGATACGCCGTGCATAGGTTTTTCAACGCCTATCGCCCTCGGCTGCTGATCCTGACGGAAGGTGATCTGTGGCCAACAGTGCTGCGATGTGCCCGCCGGAGAGGCGTTCCGGTCATCGTGATCAATAGCCGCATCGGTGAACGCAGCTTCCGGCGATTGCGGCGATTCCGTCCGCTCATCTCGCCGCTCTTCGAGCCCGTCGACTGCTTCGGCGTCCAGACCCCACTCGACAGAGACCGACTCCTCGAGCTCGGCGTCGATTCCGACAGGGTTCACGTCACCGGGAATCTCAAGTTCGACTCCCCCGAGCCCGACTTGGCAGCGAACCTGGAGAGCCTGTTCCTCCGTCTGGCTGGCGGCCGGCCGATCCTCGTCGCCGGCTCGACGATGCCGGGCGAGGAAGAGATGGTACTAGCCGCATTCGAGAGTCTCGGCGCCGGCGAGAAAGCGCTCCTCGTCATCGCGCCGCGCCACCCGGAACGTTGGAAGGAGGTCGCCGAGCGTCTCGAGCACACCAGGCTGAACTGGATTCGTCGCTCGAGTGCAGCCGCTTCGAATGCCGGTAGTGCGATTCCCGGCGTCGTTCTTCTCGATACACTCGGAGAGCTGGCCGGTCTTTATCGCCTGGCGACTTCAGCTTTCGTCGGCGGCACGCTCGTGCCCACCGGCGGGCATAACCCCCTCGAACCGGCACGCTTCGGAGTACCCGTCGTCGCCGGCCCTTCGATGGAGAACTTTCTCGAAATGAGTGAGTCCTTCGACGCCGCGACAGCCTGGGCGCGCGTCAATACCGTTGGCGAGCTAGCGACCTGCTGGGCGTCCTGGTTAGATAAGCCTCAGGAGGCTGGAAGGGTCGGCCAGCGGGGCGCTGTTGTCGTGAAGAGCCAAGGCGGCGCGCTCAGGCGGACTTTAGAGATGCTCCGGCCCTGGATTCTCGAGGCCGAAGGGTCATCGTGAACACCAGCCCCCTCACCGCACCGCCGCCCTCGCTGTCTCCATGGCAACGGCTCTATACCGCTGCACATGGCTGGCGCAGGGCGTGGTATCGGAGACGGGCGGCGCATCTCCCGAGGCCGGTGCTGAGCGTCGGCAACCTGCATTGGGGAGGGACCGGTAAGACACCGCTGGTTACCGCCATCGCGCGGCATATCGACGAACTGGGCTTGCACGTGACGATCCTGTCGCGAGGATACAAGAGCCGTGGCCGCGGTATTCGCATCGTCAGCGTGGGCGACGGCCCTCTTCTCGGTCCGCTGGTCGCCGGCGACGAGCCCGTCGTCCTGGCGGCGGATTTGCCCGGGGTCAGCGTCGTCGTGGGGCCGGACCGATATGAAGCCGGTCAGCACGCCCTTGAACGCCTTCCTCGTCGGCCCGACATCTTCATCCTCGAGGACGGATTCTCGCATCTCCGCCTGTATCGTGACGTCAACGTGCTCACCTTCCCGATACGCGATCCTTTCGGCGGTGGTCGACTGTTCCCCGGCGGCAGACTGCGAGAGCCTCTCTCGTCCTCTCGCGATGCCGATGCCGCGGTCTTGGTGGGACCGCACGCCAAGGGCGGGGAGGATCTTGCTCAATGCCTGAGACCATTCGGTTTTCGTGGCGCTGGCTTTTCAGCCCGCACTATTGTCGGCGAAGCCCGTATCGAGCGCGGCGAATTGCTCGCCGCCGGCTCCCGGGTCCTTCTGGTCACTGGAATCGCACGCCCGGAGCGAGTGCTGGAGAGCCTGGCGTCCCTCCCATATGAGCTGGCCGGCGCGCTGCACTTTTCGGACCACCACGAATATCCTGAGGAGAGCCTGGAGCAGATCCGACGTGAACTGGACAGGAACGCTGCGGACTGGGTCCTCACGACAGCCAAAGATCACGTCAAGCTGCTTGGACGGCTGGAAATGCCGATTGCTCTACTCCCTCTGCGAACGGAGCCCGAGCTCGCCTTTTGGCACTGGCTAGAGCAGCGACTCGGGAACCTGGCGTGAACATCAATCGCAAACTCGAAGAGCTCATCGTCGCGGCATTCACTGGTCTCCCTGCGGTGCTCCCGTTGCCTCTTGCGCGGGTGTTTGGCGCCGCTCTCGGCGACGTGGCGCGACGGGTCGACCGACGGCATCGCAGGGTCGCTCACCGATCTCTCGAAGCCGCGTTCCCAGACATGTCGATCGCCACCAGAAGTGAGATCGTGCGTCGCTGCTTCCGCCATTTCGGCTCCGTGGGCGCAGATTTCTTTCACCTCGGCCGACTGGAGCCCGTCGCTCTCTGTCGCCGTCTCGAGCTCGAAAACTGGAGCCGGTTCGGAGACGCCGAAGTCGCCGGCCGTGGAGTCTTGATCGTGACCGCACACCTCGGGTTCCACGAGCTGCTGGCGCCTGTCGTAGCGCTGTACAAGGGGCCGATGAGCATGGTGGCCAGACCTCTCGGCAGCGCCGCTCTCAATGCTCGCGTCAACCTGATTCGCACTCGCTTCGGAAACAGGCTCGTCCCCAAGCGGGGGGCGGCGCGCGGCCTGTTGCATGCCGTCTCCACCGGCGGCAGAGCGGTCATTCTCATCGATCAGAGAGTGCATCCCAATGAGGGCATCGAAGTTCCCTTCTTCGGTCGACGCTCGTG
>JAOTUP010000382.1 GCA_029863825.1 Acidobacteriota bacterium
TCCAGGGCATCGAACGATGCACGCAGCTGGTCGATCTCGTTGCCCGCTGCCGCGCCGCCGACACCAGCGAGGCGGCGCTGCGCGGCCGCGAGCTGGCGGATGGGTCGCACGACGCTGACGTATGCCGCGGTGGAGATAAGTGAGACGACGAGGGTGACGAGCGCCACCGCGAGCCATGACTCTCGCTCCATGTCATTGGCGACGGCGTGGGCCGAGTCCAGCTGCTGCCTAGACAAGACGCTCCAGGGAGCGCTATCGACCTGAGCGTAGGCACCGATGACGTCTCCATCTACAGTGCGGAAACTGGACTGAACTCCCTCGACGTTGGGATTGAACGCGGAGCGCAGCACGTCCTCGGGATAGGGATCCAGCGTGCCGAGAATGGCAAATCCGCTTCGGTGAGCGAGAGTGACCGTGGCTTCCTCGCCGAGCTGCTCGGGCTCCGCGACGGTATCGCGCAGAAGGGACCCATCGGCAATGAGCCAGACGAAGCCGCGAGCATCGGGAAGCGACGCAGCGACCCGCAGATCGATGGTCATTTCACGCTCCGATACCGGCCCTCCCGGCTCCTTGCCAAGAGGCTCTGCCGATCGCAGGATCACTGTCTCACTCACCGGCAGGGCGATTGTTTCGCGCACCCGCTGGCGACTGTCCTCATCGGGCAGTTGCGCCATGATGACGCTCTCGCCTTGTGGCGTCACCACCGCGATAGCAAGCACTCCAAGATGGGACCAGGCGCCGAGGTTGTAGCGCAGCAGATCCTGAACTGCGGGCGAACGCGGGTCGGCAAAAGCGGGGTTGGCGGAAAGACCGTTGGCGAACCCCTGGAGCATGGCGAGCTCCGCATCGATTTGCTTGGCAATTGTCGCCGCCGCCCGCGTATGCGTGAGCTCGACCTGGCTTTCCATGGCGTCGCGATTGAGTCCGATAAGGCGGAAGGCGAGCACGCCGACCGGCAGTAAACCAACCATCGCCAACGCGATCGCTACACGCGTCAGCAGCGACGGCCGGAGCAGCTTCAGGAACCTGCTCATCCTCGGGGATGGGAAGAGATTCCGACAACGTCTTCCGCCACCTTTGGGGCTCCGAAGAGGTAGCCTTGGCCGAATCTAAAGCCGATCTGTGCACAGATCTTGGCTTCGGCCTCGCTCTCGACGCCTTCAGCAATCGGGGCGATGCCGAGTCCCACCGACAGCTCCACCATGCTGGCCAGGACACGATGGCGAGACTCGGATGCGCTGTCGATGTCGCGGATCAAGCTGATGTCGAACTTGAGGTAGTCGGGTTGGATCTCGGCGAGCTCCTGGAGTCTCGCCTGACCGGCGCCAAAATCGTCGTACGCCAGGCCGATCTCGAGCTCCTGGAGAATCTCGTGCAGTCTGCGAATCATGCCGGGATTCGTCACCGTACTCTCGTGGATTTCCAGCACGGTCTTGAGGTCTGGCGCCTGGCGACGAAAATCGCGCAGGGATTCGACGAGATCCGGCGACCCGACCTCCGCCGGGTGGGTATTGATGAAGAAGATCGGATCTCCGGGAAACGAGCGGCAGTCGAGTACGCATTGGGCACGAAACAGCCGGCTTAGCTCGGCTTCGGCACCCAGCACCTGCGCTGTCGTGAAGAGTTCACCGGAGGCCGTGTGGGATCCTTGCAGCAGGCCGCGGCCGAGAACTTCGAAGCCCACCACATCGAGGTCCTGAAGGGTTACGATCGGTTGAAAAACGGACACAACGTCTCGCCGGCGCATCATTTCGCGCAGAATCCGACTGCGGTCGATCATCAGGCGAGGCAGCTCGTCGCTGACGGCGATCGTGCCCGCCAGGAGCGCTTCCGCTTCTTCGGCATCGACTTTGCCGAGCCTGAACTCGAGGCGCCCGAAATGCAGGATGTCGCCTTCGCGAAGCGGTCGACTGTGGTCGACTCGATCCCCATTGAGAAACGTCCCGTTCGTGCTGCCGAAATCACGCACCTCGAGACCGGCCTCTCCGCCGGAGATCACGGCGTGGCGCTGCGAGATGAGACTCGAGCTGAGAGTCAAGCTGAGCCCTGGGCGGCGGCCGACTTCAAACGGGTACGACAGAATCGGGATGCGGCGCACGGGTCCGGATTCTTCAGTGAATCCTTCGAGAAACCAGAGTGCTCCGTTGCCGATCTGTTGACTGTCAGGCATGAATGACTGGGCGTCGTGTCCCGCGTCGGTGTCTGGTGCCGGTCAGACCGTGGGGAAGCCGGAGTGGAAGAGCCTCTCCAGTTTTGCCGCTGGAACCGGGCGACTGAAGAAGAAACCTTGTAGGATCTCGCACCCCTCTTCACGCAGGTAGCTCACCTGCTCCGCCGTTTCGACGCCCTCGGCAACGACCTGCAGCCCGAGATAGTGAGCCAGCGCGATGACCGCCTTCACGATCGCCTGGTCTTCCTTCTCCTGCGGCGTCTTGAGGACGAAGGACTTGTCGATTTTCAGGGTGTGAATCGGGAAACGCCTGAGATAGGCGAGTGAGGAGTAGCCGGTCCCGAAGTCGTCGATAGCGATCTGCACGCCGAGGTCCCTGAGCTCGTTCATTCTCTCGAGAGTCTTTTCGACTTCGTGCATCGCCACTGATTCAGTGACTTCGAGCTCCAGGGTGGCGGGCTCGATGCCCGCCTCGCGAATAGTCTTGCCTACCATGTTGACGAAGTTTCGCTCACGAAACTGGATCGCCGAGATATTGACCGCCATTGTGAGGACGCGGCCCGCGTCTCGCCACCTCTTGAGCTGCCGGCAGGCCGTCTCGAGAACCCACTCCCCCAGCGGGATGATCAGTCCGGTCTCCTCGGCGAGGGGGATGAACTTGACAGGGCTCACCTGTCCGAGCCCCGGGTGATTCCAGTAGGTCAGGGCTTCCGCACCGATCATCTCGTTGCTTTCGGCGCCGATCTTGGGTTGGTAGTTGACTTCCAGCTCGTTGTTCTCGATGGCATAGCCGAGCGCCATCTTCAGCTGCAGCTTCTCGAAGGCGTAGCCACCCATGGTGGGGGCGTACAGTCGATAGTGCCCTCGCCCCTGTTTCTTCGCCGTGTAAAGGGCGTTCTCCGCGTTCTTGAGCAACGTCTGGGCGTCTTCGCCGTCCCACGGGTACAGACTGCCGCCGATACTCGCCGAAACG
>JAOTUP010000383.1 GCA_029863825.1 Acidobacteriota bacterium
ATGCCGTTCCCGCTGTCGCTCGCGCCGACCGCTGCCGCTACTTCTTCGAAGCGGCCGCCACCCAGATTCCTGTAGAGGCTGTTGGACGCGTAGTCATTGGCAACATAGAGATCGACATCTCCATCCCGGTCGTAGTCGGCCCACGCGGCGGCGTAGCTCCAACGCTCCCTGTTTCGCGTCATTCCGGCGGTCTCTGTAACGTCCGCGAAGCGGCCGCCACCGAGGTTGCGCAACAGTGCGTTCGGTCGCCCGTCGAGGGCATCGACATAGCTCTCCGGTTGGTGGTCTGCATCGATCAGGTTGTAGTTCGTGAGATAGATGTCTACCAGCCCGTCGCCATCGTAGTCGGCTGCCGACAGCGTCTCCCACTCGCCGATCCCAGCCAGTTCCTCAGCACCCGTGACATCGCGAAAGAAACTACCCTCGTTGCGGAACAACCTGAGACCTTTGCGCTTCAGGCCGACCACCAAGTCGGTCGCCCCGTCGTCGTCGAAGTCGAGGAAGAGACCGCTGTTGCTGCCGTCACGCAGGGCGTTGACCTCGAGGCCCCACACAGCCGTGACATCGTCGAAGTAGCCGTGGCCGTCGTTGGCATAGAGGCGCGCCGGCGCGTGGATTCGGGGTATGAAGAGGTCGATGTCGCCGTCGCGGTCGAAGTCAGCCAGGACCGGACCGCCGTCCGTGTAGATCTGGGCGCCGGTCTGGTCGAAGCCCGGCGGCAGTGCGCGAGTCGTCACATCCTGAAAATAGGGTCCCGGGGCGATAGCAGTGCGCCCCGCCTCCGAGCGGACGCCCACCAGCCGCCAGCCGTTCTCGGCGGCTTTCCGGAGGTCGAAAACCAAGTACAGCCGGTCCTCGCGGAGCCTGCCGTCAGCAAGCCGCCCCAGAATCCACACCGCTTCCTTGGTCTCGATGCCGGGCTCTCCGGCCGGACCCTCCCGCAGCTGCACCTCCCACGTATGAACCTCCGTCTCGAGGATCTCCTCGAACTCGGAAAGGTATTCGTTCCAGCGTCGACGAAAAGTCTCTGCATCGAGGTCGGCGGATGCTTCGAGCCAATCCCTGAGCGAGATTCCGGTCCCCGTGCGCGCTGCCGACGTCTTTCGAGACGCAAAGTCCTCACCACGAAACTCGGGCAGAAAAACCTCCGCTGCGTCCGCTGCGAGAAGTCCCGCTTCGAGCGACGAGAGCACCACCTTCTTCGTGGCTCCCGCCTCGCTGCTGTACGCCTCCGTCGGCCAATACTCCTCGGTGAGCGTCTGGCCGGAGGGCGATTTGGGCGAGCCACACGCTGCACTGACAAGCACGGCAGCGAGAACGAGACCTCCAGCGCCGCGCCGGTTTCGTCGCCTCTTATTGCACTTCGAGCCAGAATGACCCGCCACCTTGAATGCCATGGGTTGGCTTGCTCCAGTGAAGATTGACGCGGCGAGGAATTGCGCAGCCGACAACGTCCCGCACGCGTTTCCAGCGTCAACAACAGCGCAAAAGGCTAGC
Source organism: Acidobacteriota bacterium (assembly GCA_029863825.1). Taxonomy (GTDB): domain Bacteria; phylum Acidobacteriota; class Thermoanaerobaculia; order Multivoradales; family JAHEKO01; genus JAOTUP01. Next base: position 1,498 of record JAOTUP010000383.1, read on the forward strand.
ATACGCCGGCTTCGCCGTGATCACTTGGGGGCGCAATTCCGGTCTCTGCTCGCCCTGTGCGCCTCACGCTCCCGCCTCTCCTTATCAGACCCCGCGTGGTACGGGGTCCGACGTAGGCCTTGCGCTTCTCCGGAGTCTCATCATCGTTTTCTCCGGCAGTCCTCCGACGGTGGATCGCCACCGCGCGCCGGCACCGCACCTGTATACTTGACAGCCACCTGTCGAGGCCTTCAGGCCACTCACATCAGACACCGCCGAGGAGACCCGATGACCACCTCCCGCATTTCGCTCGCCTGGAACTGTGCCTGGCTTCGCGCCTCGACCTGCGCACTTGTCTTCGGCGCCGCGCTCGTCGCGCCGGTAACCGCAACCGACGTCTTACCCTCGCAAACGCCATTGCACTCTGTGGATGCCCGGCTTCTTCGCTTCCCCTCCATTCACAAAGACTTCGTGGTCTTTGTCTACGCCGGAGATGTGTGGCGAGCGCCTTCAGCCGGAGGGCACGCCTGGCGGCTCACGTCCCACCAGGGAGTCGAGTTGACGCCGAAGATCTCACCCGACGGCCAATGGGTGGCCTATTCGGCGGAGTACACCGGCACCCGCCAGGTATACATCGTCCCCGCCTCCGGCGGAGCGCCTCGCCAGCTCACCTACTACAACGATGTGGGCACCATGCCGCCGCGCGGAGGCTTCGACTACTGGATCCAGGGCTGGCGTCCGGACGGAAAGATCCTGGTACGCATGAACCGCACGCCGCATGGCGAGCGACCCGGTCGCTATTTTCTCGTCGATCCTGACGGCGGACTCGAGACGCCGCTTCCTGTCTACCTCGGAGGCAGTGCCTCATACTCGCCGGACGGCAGCAAGCTTGCCTTCACCTATTTCGACCGCGAGTTTCGCACCTGGAAGCGCTACCAAGGAGGCCGCAACCAGGACATCTGGACCTTCGACCTCGACGCCATGGAGTCGAAGCGGCTGACCGAGTGGCCGGGGACCGATAACTTCCCCATGTGGCACGGCGCAACGATCTACTTCACGTCCGATCGCCAGCACACACTCAACCTCTTCGCCTTCGATCTCGACTCGGGCGAAACCCGCCAGATCACCGCCTTCGAGGAGTTCGACGTGCTGTGGCCGAGCCTCGGACCCGATTCGATCACCTTCATGAACGGCGGCTGGATCTACAGGCTGGACATCGGGTCCGAGAGAATCGAGAGAATATCGATCCAAATCGGCAACGACCTGCCGGCGACTCTTCCGCGGTGGGAAGACGTCAGCGACAACATCGCCTCGGCGGATATTGCTCCCGACGCCAAGCGGGTCGTCTTCGAAGCTCGGGGCGATCTCTTCTCGCTCCCGGCGAAAGACGGAGCCACCAGGAACTTGACAACTACCCAGGGCATCCGCGAAAGCTCACCGGCGTGGTCGCCAGACGGTCGTTCTATTGCCTACTACTCGGACGCCTCCGGCGAGATGGAGCTTTATGTGCGGGCCCAGGACGGGAGCGGCGAGTCCAAACAGATGACCCGCGACAGCGCGGTTTGGCGGTTTCCCGCCGTTTGGAGCCCCGACTCCAAACAGCTAGCTTTCGGCGACAGCGACCACCGCCTGCACATTCTCGACGTCGCCAGCGGAGAGT
>JAOTUP010000384.1 GCA_029863825.1 Acidobacteriota bacterium
AAAGCGTAGCTCAGCGTCCAGCCGCTGATGTTGGCCGACAACGCGGTGCCCGAGAATCGAATCAGATACGACCCGAGGGCGCCGCCCAGAAGTCCCCCGACGGCGGCAATTCCCAGAGCCTCGGCAACGACCAGGCGCACCACCTGACGCCGTTCGGTCCCCAGAGCCTTGAGGATACCCAGCTCGCGACGCCGCTCCGCGACAGAGATGACGAGGGTGTTGGCGACTCCCAGTACCGCCACCAGCAGCGCGATGGCGAGCTGAATGTAGAGGAGGCCGAAGAACTGGTCGAGGATTCCGCTTATGACCTCCCGGAGATCGCCGCTGGTCAGAATGAATAGCCGGTTCGTGCTGCCGGCGAGTTGCTGGCGGATCGCAGCCGCCGCAGCGTTCTTGTCAACTCCCGGCTCGAGCATGACGTCGAGGATGTCGATAGTCTGGTCTCGCCAGCGCTCGACATACAGTCGGCGATCCACCCATATGGTGCCCTGATCCGAGGAGTAGTCTCTGACGACGGCGAGGACCGGAAGCGACACAGCGCCGGTCGGCGAGGGCAGCGTCAACGTGTCACCCACTCCGACGCCATAGAGGCGCTCGAAGTTGTCCGAGACCGCGACGCCCTCGCCGCGCTCCGATCTTTCCAGGTATTGCCGGCGATTGCCTTTGAGGATTGGAGTCTCGAGGCGCTGGTGGGTCAGCGCGAGCGGCAGGCTGAGCAGCATCGGCCTGCTCCCCTCATAGTCGAGCCGCACAGCTCGGTACGGCTCGACCCAGCGTACGCCGGACACCTTGGCTACGTCGTCGACAAACTCGGGCGGAATGCGGTAGGACTGGGAGACAAACCGCTCCGACGCCTGGATGTAGAAATCGGCGTTCAACACCTGGTCCAGCCAGGTCTCGTAGGAGTTGCGGTAGGAAGCGACCATCCCCCCGAGGTTGATGACGTAGCCGACCGCAAGCATCAAGGCGAGCGCCGTGGCGGAGGTTCGTTGCGGCGCCTGGATCAACGACTCCGCCGCCAGCTGTCCCTCGACGCCGAATCCTTGCTCCAGCGCCGGGCGCATCAGGCGGACGATCGGCCCGATCAGGAACGGCGCAAGGAAAACTGCCGCGATGTTGATCAGACCCAGTGTGACGATCGCGCCCCCGAGCCCTCGCGGCGCAAGCGCAAAGACACCGAAGGCGGCGAGCGCCGCACAGCCGATCCCGGCCCAGCGCCGGCTCAGGCTGTGCCCGGCACTCGCAGTGCGGAAGCGCCCCACCGCCAGCGCCTCCACCGGGTCCAGTCGGGCCGCCCGCCGGGCCGGAAAGTAGGCCGCCGCCAGAGCACTCAGAATCCCCAGGAGAAAGCCGGTCACTAGAACCCGCGGCTCGATGACCAACTCGGGGGCGCTGTGGGTCTGGCCGTACGCCATTTCCGTCAACTGGATCGTGAAGGCCGTGACCCCGCGCGCCAGCAGTAGCCCTGCGCCCAGACCCAGCAGGGTGCCCAGACCACCGATGAGCGCTCCCTCGGCAAGAAAAAGACCTCGGATCTGGTGACGCGTCACTCCGAGCGAGCGCAGGATGCCGATCTCTCGCCGTCGCCGCGTCGCCGCCACTGCGAACACGTTGAAGATCAGGAAGATGGCAATGAAGGTCGCCTGCCACGAGCTCAAGCTCATATTGGCGCCGAAATTCTGGATCGAAGCCTCCATCTGGCCGCTCCGTCGGGCCGGAGTCTCCACGTCATAGCCCGTGCCCAGCGCTGCGGTAAGCCGTTCACGAACCTCCTCGAGCTCAGTATCCGGCTTCAGAACGACGTCGATCCGGTCGAGCTGGGTGCCGCGCGCGAACATGTACTGCGCCGCGTAGAGATCCATGACCGCGATGTTGCCGCCGAACGCCGTCGCCGGTCCGGTGGCCTCGATCATGCCGCGCACGGTGAACGATTGGAGACCGTGACCGGTCTCGAGGACAAGCTGACTGTCCAACTCGAGACCGTGACGCGCGGCAAACTCGGTGGTGATGCAGATCGAATCAGGCTGCGCCAGGAAGATCAGAGGGTCGTCCAGAACATCCTGGTCGCTGAAATCCCACTCGCGGACCGTGCGGTCGCCGAGAAAGTCGATCCCCAGAACCATGAGCGCCGTATCGCTCAGCTCGACCGGCCGCACGGTGGCCTCGACGACGGGCTGCGCCGAGGCCACGCCGGCAACCGCACGCACCACCTCGAGACGATCTTCCGGCACCCCGACTTCTCCCGCCGTGACCTCCAGCTGGGTGCTGCCGGCGATGCGATTGACCGTCTGACGCATCCCCACGCGAAGCGACATCGATGAAAGCTCGATGGCGATGAAGACGCCGACTCCCAGGGCCACGCCCGCGACAGTCAGCAGGCTGATCACCCAGTGTCGGCGAAAATAGGGCCAGCTCACGCCCTTGAGCAGAAACGCCGTCATCCTCGCGACCCCTCTCGGCCGAGTGCGACTACCTTCTCGTCCCCCTCCAGCCGGCCGTCGCGCAAGCGCAGGATCCGGTGGCAGTGTGCGGCCGCGGTTGCGTCGTGCGTGACCATGACGAGCGTCGAGGACAGCTCCCGGTTGAGCCGCTGCAGCAGGTCCAGGATCTCCGAGCCGGTCTTTGAATCGAGGTTGCCGGTCGGCTCGTCGGCGAGCACAACTTTGGGATTCATGACCAGGGCGCGCGCGATCGCCACTCGCTGGCACTCGCCTCCGGAGAGCTCATCCGGGAGATGCCGAGAGCGCGGCTCGAGACCGACGAGCGCCAGCATTTCCGAAGTGCGCACCGCGACGTCGGCTGGTGAGCACCGCCTGAGGCGCAGCGGCAGCGCCACGTTATCGAATGCCGAGAGCGTCGGCAGCAGATTGAAGAACTGAAAGACGAAACCGATCTTCTCCCGCCGCACACGGGTCAAGCCGTCATCGCCGAGACCCTCCAGGGCTACGCCGTCGACATGCACCGAGCCACTCGTCGGCCGATCGAGTCCACCGATGACGTTGAGCAAGGTCGATTTTCCGGATCCCGACTGCCCCATCACCGCCACCATCTCTCCCCGCCCGACGGCGAAGGAGACCTCGTCGAGAGCCACCACCCGGCTTTTGCCTTCGTAAGTCTT
>JAOTUP010000385.1 GCA_029863825.1 Acidobacteriota bacterium
GACTGAAGCTCAAGCCGCGGCGACTTCGATCCGCGATCATCTGCCGCACCTCTGCCGATGCGCTTTCGGTCGCTTCCGTTTGCGGTAGACCGAACACGCGCGACACCGTCACGAGCGGCGACGGCAACGTCGCTACGATCGTCGGAAAGTCGTTTGGCATCGCCTCGAGATCCGAGGCGCCGGCGGACCGCAATCTCACAGTGGGGAGCAGATCACTCCCTGATCCGAACAACTCTATGCGAACGTGGAAGCGCTGTGTGCCGAAGCGAATCGCTGGCTTTTGATCGCCCTCCGATCCTGGGAGGAAGTTCTCGACGGCAGGTGCCACTCCCCCTGCTACCGCCCAGGTGTGCGGCCAGTCGCCCTGAAAGATCTCCCGATATCTCGGCCGCTCCAGATCCTCGCCGGTCGAGATCTCGAGATAGGGAGGGCTCCCCTCGACCGTGAACCAGAGTACGCTCGCCCGCTCCCGACGGTTCCAACTCCGTATGCGGTCCTCAGCCACTCGCTGACCGGCGATCTCGAGCGATTCCGCCTCCGTGTAATACACCGGACGGTCCCGCCAGTCCGACGCCTCCACAACCGCGAACAGTCGGAACCCAACACCGGCTTCGATCTCGACCCGGCCGGTCCGCGCCAGATCTGCATTTGCAGGTTGGATGGCCACGAACGCCGATTTGATCTCCGGCTGCAGCTGTGTGTCCGTGCGCAACAGGATGAACACAACGGCCACCGCCAGCAGCACCGCCGCGACAATCCACGCCTGACTGAGCTCCCGCCTCACCGCCCCGTCCTTCTCGGCGAACTCGGTCGCCGAGACTCAGGTGACCTTAAGCTCTTCGAGCTTCGCCACCACGTCGCGGTAGTTCGAGTTGATGCCGTAGATCTCGGCAAACGTCTTCCGTGCGACGTCTTTGTCGCCAGTAATCAAATAGAGGTTCCCCAGCTCGTAGAGCAAGCCGAGCGACTCGTTCTCAGTGGCCTGCGGAGCCTCGAGTCCGCGCTCATACCACTTGATGGCCAGGTCGGGAAATCCCTTTTCGAGGAAGCACGAGCCGAGCAAAGAGCAGCAATCGACGAGGTAACCCGGTGCCTTCGCGGCCAGCTGGAACTCACCGATCGCTTCGTCCACGAGGCCCATCTCCCGATACGCAATACCCAGGTTGTAGTGCGTCTCGTAGTCTTCTTCCGACAGCGTCTCGGCGACGCCGCGCTTGAAACCCTCAACGATCTCCTCGAGTGATTGCTCCTGGAGCTGAGGCAGCAACTCACCGGTGATTCCCACTTCTTCACTGCGCAATTCCTGCTCGAGCTCCGCTGCCAGATCAAAGAACTCGTCCTCTTCACCGAAAATCTCTTCCGTGTCGGCAAAGCTCTCTTCGTCGGAGAGGCCGCCTTCCAGCCAGATTGGTCCAGCCGGCTCAGCTGGCACCGCTTCCTCTTCCAGCAGCGTCTCCGCGGTGATCTCCTCGATCTCCGCCTCGGGCACGTCGATTCGATCTGCGTCGATAACGTAGCCTCGTTGCAGGAGGCGCTCTGCCATCTCCTTCCACCACTGGCTCTCTGCACCGATTGCCGAACGAGCGGTCACAGCAAATTCGGCAACGGCTTCGAATCGACCGCCGCCATGATGCACGTCGATGAGCAACTCGAAGGCTTCCCGAAACGTCGGTTCGAGGGCTACGGCCTGCTCACACAGATCGGCGGCCTTGCCGTCCAGACCGTAGCTTGCCAGCACCTTGGCCTCGCTCACGAGCTCCTCCGCGCGGGAAACATCCGCCACAGCCTCCACCGTTGCGGCGACTTCCGGGGCCTCTTCCGCCGCGGCGAGCTCTTCCGCCGTGACAATCCGCTCACCGAGTTTCTCTTCCTGGGCAGCCTCCGGAGCCTCCGCCACAACCTCTTCCGCCTCCGGCTCGACTGTCGCACCGGACGCCTGAGCAGTTACCGCCTCGTCTTCCTCGACACGGACCGCCGACTCCGGCTCCGCCGCTCGCACGTCGTCTGGCACGGCCTCAATCTGCTCTTCCAGCTCCTCGAGATCGATCTCCCATTCGTGCGGAGAGGTGCCGTGTACGGCGCTGTGGTCGACGGCGAACGGCAGACCCGCGGCATCGTCCTCGAGATCGAGGACCACGACCTCTTCCTCGGCCGCCGCTTGGCCGTCTTCCGCCCGCGACTCCAGGGAAACGGCCTCCTCATCGCCCGCTTCCGGCGCCTCATCGGCAAGCGAGGGAACTTCATCCTCGATGTCGACGTCGGGCGCCATCTCGGCCTCGGCAACGACCTGAGGCTCGGTGCCTCCCGGCGCAGCCGTCGACTCCACCTCCAGAGTCGCAATTCCGGTCACCTCTCGGACTCGCTGGGCTTCCGGGTTCTTCTCGATCGCCTCGGCGAGGAGCTTCTCCGCTGCTCCAGGCTGGGCGTTATCGACGAGGTGAAGAACGACATCCGTGAGGAATCCCAAATCCGTCGGACTCAGATCGAAGGCGCCTCGATACACCTGCAGAGCCTCGTCGACTCTCCCGTGTTCCAACATGAACGCTGCGATCCGCTGATACTGATCCATCGCCTCGGGGATCAACGCCGCCTCGCAATACAACTCGGCCAACTTCACCCGGTGGCTGGGATTGCTCGGCTCCAGCTCCACCATGCGCTCGAAAATAGAGCGGACTTTCAGTGAATCCTTGGCCTGCGAGTAATAGTCGGCGACGACCTGGTACTGCGAGCGTGCCTCGTTGCGCAGTCCCTGCCGGTGATAGAGATCGGCAAGTGTCTCGTAGATTGTGATGCGTGTCGGATCCAGGCGGATGATCTTCTTGAAGATGGCGATCGCCTTGACCAAGAACCCCTCTTTGGTGAAGTGCTCCGCCGCCTGCGAGAACATCTCCACCGCCTCGTCGAGTTTCTTGAGCCGGACGTAAAGATCACCCAGGCGGTTCAAGGTCGTCGTATCGTCTGGGGTCGCCTGCAGTACCTTCCGATACTGCTTGATCGCGCCGTCCAGTTTGCCGCGAGTGACCATCTTCTCGGCGGCGCGAATCATCGCTCTGCGGTCCTGGGCCATTCAGGAAACCTCGACCGAAGGAAGAACTGAGCGAAAGGTGAGGCGA
>JAOTUP010000386.1 GCA_029863825.1 Acidobacteriota bacterium
TGCGGGAAGCCTGGCCCAGAAGGTGGCGTCGATAGTCGGTGGCAAGGGTGGGGGTCGTGCAGACTTTGCGCAGGCTGGAGGCAAGCACGCCGATGAGCTGCCGCGGGCTCTGACGTCCGTTCGGGATCTCGTCAGAGAGGCGCTGCAGGAAGAGTGAGGAGAGTGGTGAGAGCGCTCGGCAGATCGTGCTTGACCTGCGGCCTTCTCCTCGTGCCGGGCGTAACGGTACCCGTTGCCGCCGAAGTGAAGACGATCGTTCGGCAGGATGGCACGCGGTACATGTACAACGTCGGGAGAAGCCGCGCTCGGGTGCCGGCGGCGGTAGTCCCTGCGGGGCAGTCGAATGTCGAGCTCGAGACGCTGATCAGCCAGTACGCGGGGGAGTCGAGGCTCGAGGTTGACCTCGTCAAGGCAGTCATTCAGGCGGAGTCGGACTTTGACGAGTTGGCCGTTTCACGTCAGGGAGCCATGGGATTGATGCAGTTGATGCCGGCAACGGCAAGTGATCTGGCGGTTCACGACCCCTTCGATCCGATAGAGAACGTGCGTGCAGGTACGCGCTACCTGCGCCAAATGCTGGATGCGTTCGACGGCCGCCTCGAGTTGGCGTTGGCGGCCTACAATGCCGGCCCTGAGGCGGTGCGCAGATTCGACGGCATTCCGCCCTACCCCGAGACTATCGACTACGTCGAGAAGGTCATGCGCCTCTATCGGGGCGACGCGTCGTACGTCGTGCGGGCAAGCCGGCGAGTGGGGCGTGGTCGCAAGACATACCTGACGCGGCGCGCCGACGGTCAGCTGATCCTCTCGACAACACCGCCGGGAGGTCGGTAGTCTGGGGGGCGGTCCGATGATCTTCAACGCGCCCAACTTGCTGTCGCTCGCCAGAATCCTTCTGGTGCCGGTACTTGTAGCGGTCCTCCTGACCAAGTTCGACGGTAAGGAGTTTGTCGGACTAGGCCTCTTCCTCCTGGCGTCCCTGACGGACTTTCTCGATGGTTTCATTGCTCGTCGCCAGAAAAAAGTCACTCGACTCGGTCAGTTGCTCGATCCGGCGGCTGACAAGATTCTCACTTCCGCCGCGCTTATCGCGCTCGTCGAGCTGGGATTGGCGCCCGCGTGGATGGTCGCCGTCATCGTCGCTCGAGAGTTTGCCGTCACCTCCCTGCGCGCCGTCGCTGCCTCGGAACGCAAGGTCCTGGCGGCTGTCGGCTCGGCAAAGGTCAAGACGACACTGCAGATGGTGGCCATCTCGCTGCTGATATTTTACAACCAACTGGGAAGCTTCGAGCGCATCGCACCCCTTTCGCTCTGGCTGGCAATGCTCGCAAGTCTCTACTCCGGCGCCGAGTACTTTGTCCGCTTCGGACCGCAGGTGTTCGGTCGGCGATCGGCGGCGAAATCGGTTGCGAAAGGTCCAGAGTAGCGCGATGTCTTTGTAGGATGGTTCGGATCTCTCTTCGCCGCCTGGCGCGCTTCGCTCGTCATCGTTATCGGTGGATCTTCCTCTTCATCGCGGCGCTGTCGGTGGTGGCGCTCTTGTTGGCAAGTCGCCTGCGGTTCGACACCGATGTCCTCGGACTGCTGCCACAGCACGAAGTCGTTGTCGAGCAGTTCAAGCAGACTCTGTCCGAGTTCGGCAGCCTGGATTATTTCCTTGTCGCTGTTCGCGTACCGGAGGATAGTGTCCTTCCGCCCTATGAGATGTACGTCGACGAGTTGGGCCGACAGCTCGAAGGTGTCGACGGACTCGATGCCGTGGAGTACCGGTTTGGTCGCCTCGACGAACTAGTGATGGAGTTCCTGCCGTCGTCGGTAGTGTTCCTGGCCGAAAAGGATCTCGAATCCCTGGCGGCAAAGGTCAGTGACCAGGCTCTGCGCGAGCGCGCGGGGGAGATTCGACGGCTGCTGGGGACACCGCAATCACTCCTTGCCAAGGATCTGCTCCGGTTCGATCCCCTGGGTATCGCGGAGGTGTTCCTGCATCGACTCGAGGGAACCCGAGCTGGCTTGGCGATGGACTGGTCAAGCGGGTACTTCCTGTCGAGTGATCGGCGGATGTTTCTGCTTCTCGGCAAGCCGAAGTTACCGCCGCAGGACGTCGATTTCTCTCGCCGTCTGGTTGCCGATGTAGAGAACGGCATCGCACGGGCGACGGTGCAGTGGCAGGAGGCGTTGGGAGATCTCTCGATTCCGGCTCCGGAAGTCGCGCTTGGGGGACGGCACGTTATCGGCATTGCCGACGCCGGGCTCATACAAAGAGACGTTATCGCCAACATCCTGACGTCGATGATCGGCGTGTTGACTTTGTTTCTCCTCGCATTCCGGCGTTTCGGCCCTCTGCTGTACGCAGCGATTCCGCTGACATGTGGGCTGGTACTGACCTTCGGTTTCTCGTCTTTGGCCTTTGGCACGCTGAGCGCTGCCACCAGCGGAGTTGCTGCGTTGTTGATCGGCCTGGGCATCGACTTCGTGATCGTCTCCTACGGTCGTTTTGTCGAGGAGCGCAGCCGTGGATGCGAGTTGGACGAGGCTCTGGCTCGAATGAGTGGGTCCTCGGGCCGCGCGGTGGTTGTCGGAGGCGTCACCAGTGCCGCGACCTTCTACTCTTTCGGCGTCACCGATTTCACCGGGCTCTATCAGATGGGCTACCTCACCGGGACCGGCATCCTCCTGTGCATGGCAGCCGTTCTTCTCCTCCTGCCAGCGATGCTGGCGTGGAGCGAGGATCGACACAAGCGCCGTGCCTCGATTCCTCGCCGATTCCTTCATGGCTTCGGCAGTGGCCGACTCATCCCGATCTGCCTGCGACATCCGCGAACGGTCCTGGCAGGAAGCCTGGCGATCACCGCCGTCGCGGCTGTCGCCGCGCTGGGACTGGAGTTCGAGGACAGTGTTCAGGCGATGCGTCCCGAGGGTAATCCCGGGGTGGAAGTTCGAGATGAGGTAGCAGAGCGATTCGGAGTTGGTTTCGATCAGATGATGCTGGTTGTCGAGGCTGGCACGGTCGACGAGGTTTTGGCGAGGGCGGATGAGGTCGCGCGCAAGGCGGAGAAACTGGTCGGTGAAGGAGTCCTTCGCGATGTTGATGGAATCGACTCGGTTGT
>JAOTUP010000387.1 GCA_029863825.1 Acidobacteriota bacterium
GCGCAAGGTGTATGACGGGGCTAAAGACTACTTCCGACGCATCGACGACTTCGGGGGCATGGTTGAAGCGATCGAGGCCGGGTTTCCCCAGCGCGAGATCATGGATGCCGCGTACCAGTACCAGCGGGCAATAGAAAGCGGCAGCAAGGTCGTGGTCGGGGTCAACGCCTTCGAGCTCGAGCAAGAAGACGTTGTTGACATTCTCTACATCCCGGATGATTTGGCGGCTCGGCAGATAGCGGTCCTGGACAGCGTGCGGGCTCGTCGAGATGGTGGAGAGGTTGCTCGAGTGCTGAATGCTCTGGAGCAGGGTGCCGCTGGTGACGCCAATACGATGCCGCTGATTCTAGACTGCGTCAAGGCCTACTGTACGGTTGGAGAGATCAGCGACGCGTTGCGCAAGGTTCTGGGTACCTACGAGGAGCCCGCGAGCTTCTGAGGCGCGTCCGTCGGCGCATGACTCCTCTGCTAGACTGACGTTTCATGAGTGGCTCCCGATTTCGGATCTTGATTGCGAAGCCGGGCCTCGACGGGCATGATCGCGGTGCCAAGATCGTCGCGCGGGCACTCCGCGACGCTGGATACGAAGTGGTCTATACAGGCCTGCGTCAGACACCGGAGCAGATCGCGGCGGCGGCGGTTCAGGAAGATGTCGACGCCGTTGGCTTGTCGATACTCTCGGGTGCGCACAACGTGCTCTTGCCGGAAATCGCACAACAGCTAGCCGCAAGGGACGCCGGTGAAGTACTCGTTTTCGCTGGAGGGATCATTCCGGACAAGGATATTGAGCCGTTGAAGGAGGCAGGGATCGACGAGATCTTTCTCCCCGGCACGACCACCGCAGAAATTCTGAAGTACCTGGAGTCCCGACTCCAGCCGGCGGGCAAGTAGCGCTCTCGACGGTGGCGTAGAATCCGGGCGATCGAAGGGCAGGGAGGCATTATGAGAAGAAAGATTCTCCTGGCTGATGACAGCGTGACGATTCGTAAAGTTGTCGAGCTGACGTTCATGGAAGAGGACTACGAGATGATCGCTGCCGAAGACGGTCGCGAAGCCGTGGCCCAACTCGACGTGGGCGTCCCCGATCTCGTTATTGCAGATGTTCACATGCCGGAGGTCGACGGCTTCGAGGTGTGCCGTGAAGTGAAGAGACGCTACCCGGAGGTGCCAGTGCTGTTGCTCGTCGGTGCCTTCGAGCCATTCGATCCCTCTGCCGTCGAAGCATGCGGAGGTGACGGGCTCTTGAAAAAACCGTTCGATTCGCAGGATCTGCTGCGAAAGGTCGGCGACTTGCTCGAGCACAAGACCGGCTCGGCAACGGCTGATATCGCCGCGGTGCCGGGCGGTCAACAGGTGGCCGAATCAGGTGCTTTCAGTGAAATAAATCGTGTCGAGGCGGAGGAACAAGCGGTGAAACAGGAGCCAATGGAAGAGACATCGGGACTGGAGCTGTCCGACGAGGCGGTGGAGAGAATCGCCCGGCGCGTTGTCGAGCTGCTGTCGACTGATACGGTGAGAGAGGTGGCGTGGGAAGTCGTGCCTGACATGGCCGAGACCGTTGTGCGGGACCGCTTGCGCGAGCTCGAGAGCCAAGTCGACTAACTGTAGCGCGGCAGGTACTGCATCCCGAGCCAAGCCGGCTGGCCCGAATGAGCGACACTTTCGAATCATTCAGCCGTCAGGTCATGGGTCGCACCTACGGCAGTGATGTCGATTGGGTGGTGCTGGAGACTGTCGATTCCACCAATCTCTTGGCGCGACGGATACTCTCGGAGGTGGCTGAGCCGCACGACGGTCGTCCCGTCGCAGTGCTGGCATGGACGCAACGAAGCGGCCGCGGCCGCCGTGGGCGACGATGGGAGAGCTTGCCAGGCCAGGGTATCTGGGCATCCCTCTTGGTCACCGATCTGCCCGCCGACCGACTCCACTCACTGTCGTTGCTCGCCGGAGTGTCTCTTGCCGGCGCCCTGCAACCGTACATCCAGGCGCCGGTGCAACTCAAGTGGCCCAACGACCTTTGGGTGGACCGACGCAAGTTAGGAGGAATCCTCGTTGATGTGACGAGCAGCAATGGGAGAAGGAGCGCGACCATTGGCTTCGGCGTCAATCACGGCAGAACTCTACCGTCGCTACAGGGCAGGGAGGCGACGTCGGTGACAAATGAAACCGCCTTACCTCCGGAGATGGCGCGTCTCGCTGTTGAGATGGTGGAGGCCTTGCGCCTAGACGTTGCGCGACAGTCGGACATGCAAGAGTTGCTCACCAGAGCTCGCCAAATCCTCGTGCACAGTCCAGGAGACAGAATGGAACTCGAGACTCCGGACGGTCCGGTGGCCGGTGTGTTCCGGGGCCTGAACGATCGGGGTCTCCTGATGCTCGAGAACGCGCACGGCGTGCAATGTTTCGCGTCGGCAGAGATCACCAGCCAATGACAGACGATCGATTCGCGGATCGGGAGTCGACCGGACCAGCTCGTCTCGAAGGGCGCACGGATAGAGAGTATTTTCAGCGCCTGGAGACGCTGTTCATCGATCTTCGTGGAGCACCTCTGTTGCTGTCGCCGTCGGACTGGGAAACGGCCCGCGCCTGGCATTCCAAAAGTATTCCAATCGATCTCGTGAGTCGGGTCTTGCGCGACGTCTTCGATCGCAGGAGTGAACACCGGGGGCGCAGCGGGATCCGTGGTCTTCGCTATTTCGATTCCGCCGTGCAAAAGGCCTGGGCGGAGGTCCGGGAACTCGGTGTCGGGGGAGCGGATTCACCGCCGGAGCCCCTCGACATTGGCGCCCGCCTCAGCAGTTTGGCGTCGGCGCTGCCGTCGCGGCCGGCAGGCATTGAGGCGATTCGCCGCTCTCTGCTCGAGGCACAGGGCAGCGCCGAGGAGATTGAATCAGAGCTCATGCGTCTGGATCAGGAGCTCCTGAAAACTGCCGCGCGTGCTGTCGGTCCTGATCGCCGCGCCGAGATCGCGGAGGCCGTCGAGGAGGCGCTAGGTCGCTTGCGGGGGCGAGTATCGCAGGACGAGAGAGAAGCTCTCGGGAGCCGGCTCGAAAAGCGACACCTACGAAGGGTGTTCGGATTGCCGGTCCTGTCTTTGTTCTCTCC
>JAOTUP010000388.1 GCA_029863825.1 Acidobacteriota bacterium
CGGGTGACAGCGGCGTCAGAAGAACTCGACGCCGAGAACTCCGCCGTCACCCACGCGCACCCGCAACGTACGCAGCGAGCCGGCGGTCAGATTGCCGGTGAGTCTGCGGCTCTGCGCCGGCCGATTGGGCAGCGTGAGATAGAGCCTCAGATCGAGCGTCCCTGCCGGTACGCGCTTGCTTTCGTCGAAGCTCCCGGCGACGCCTTTTCGTCTCAGCAGACTCTTCTTCTCGACGAAGCGAAACGGTCGGTGGAGGATCTGCTCGTCACCGAGATAGAGAGTCACCACTCCGCGTGGACGTTCACTGCGAAAGTCGATGCGGACGGTGCCGTACGGTGCCGCTATGGAGACCACCGGCGGAGACTCAAAGGGCTCGAAGACAGGTGCAGCGGCCTGCAGCGGCTCTGGGTCGCCATCGATTTCCGGCTCCTCGACAAGTGCGGCCGCGGGCGCACGGCGCTCCAGTGCATCGCGCAGCGCCGCAACCGCCTCTACCAGAGTGCGCCCGCCCTCGTGATCGGGGTCGATCTCCAGCAAGACGGCCAAGGCCAGCTCGGTCGCTCCCAGATCGCGCTTCTCGAAGGCGGCTTGCGCCTCTCCAAAGAGCGCCTGGATCTCGGCCTGGCGCTGCGCCTCAGCCTCCGCCTGTCTCGTCCGGCGTGCCTCGGCCCGCAGCTCGGCGATGCCGGCGGCCTCCGGTGACAGCGCTTCAGCGCGACGAATGAGCTCCTCTGCTCGACGATGCTCTCCCGCCAGAATGAGTCTCTCGCTTTCGGTGATCAGCGCATCGTAATCGGCTCGCCGCTGAGCCTCGGCCTCGAGAGTCCGATTCGCATTCCGGGTGTTCATTGCGCTAGTCGACACCGCCAGAATGGCCACCGCTGCGACAAGGCCCATAATGCCAAGCAGCGCAGCGCGCCCGGGTGTCAGCAAACGGCCGAGCAGCGACCCCGGAAGGGTGCCCAGGCGAAGAACGATCGAACGAGGCGGCGCCCGCTCCGGCTGCGGAACGATCTTCTTGGTGATCTCTTCGTCACCGTCGCCCTCGGGATCAACCGGGTCGAGGACCTCGACTCCAACGGCCGGCACCGTGTCGCTGAGCACCGCCTGCTCGCGCACCGCGCGGCTGAGATCGCGGGCGAGTTCACCAGCCGCCTGATAGCGCGATTCCGGCTCTTTGGCCAGCGCAGTGGCGAGGATCTCTACCATTCTCGCCGACAGGTCCGGTCGCAGCTCTCGCGGATCTGTATGAGTCTCCTGGAGCACCTTGCGCGCCAGCTCGCCCATCGTCTGTCCCTGGAACGGCAGGCGCCGGGTCAGCACCTCGTAGAGGATGACGCCCAGCGCGTACACATCCGAGCGCTCATCGGCTTCGCTGCCGAGGATTCGCTCTGGGGCCAGATAGTTTGGAGTTCCCAAGGCATTGAGCTCCCCCGCCAGGTCGGTACCGCGCAGCGACGCGATGCCGAAATCAGCCACCTTGACACTCCCGTCAGCCGTCAGCAGGATGTTCGCCGGCTTGACATCGCGGTGCACCACGCCCCTCGCATGAGCGTAATCGAGCGCTTCGGCCAGCGACGAAATGGTGCGCAGGGCGAAGTCGAGCGGCAAGGGCTCGTGGTGGTCGAGGCGGGACCGAAGCGTCGTCCCTTCGACATACTCCATGGCGATCGAAATCCGACCGTCGTCCTCCTCCATCACGTCGTAGACCGTAACGATCCCCGGGTGGCGAAGCGCACCTGCGCTTCGCGCCTCATTGAGAAGGCGCTCCCTGAGTAGCGTCAATTGCGCCGCATCGACGGCTACATCGCTCGACAGGGTCTTGACGGCGACCTGCCGGTCGATCAGCGGATCGCGAGCGAGATAGACAGCGCCCATCGATCCGATCCCGAGAAGTCGAAGGATCTCGTAGCGCCCGATCGTCGCTCCCGGCAGCAGCCTGCCCGTCTCTTCGCCGGCCGGTTCGAGCGCGGAGTTGGAGATCGCCGTCATCGATGTCGATTATCCGTACGTAGACGACCGCTGGCGCGGCGCCGTCATGCCCTCACGCAAGTGTTATACCGGAGCGCCCGTCACCGCTGTGGAATGCACCACTCTCGCACGCCCGCGCTGGTCCGGAAGCCCCAAAACGATCGAATTCGATTGGACGGTTTCGCTTTCGGCATTCGCCGGCAGCGCTCAGCGTGGCGCGGAGTTGTCAGGCAAAACGGGGGCCGCGCGCCCTTCCCCTTCTTCCTCTCGCCCCATCTCCCGCGGCCGGCCGGTCAAATGACCCTGCACCTGGTCGACACCGATTCTCTTGACCATCGCGAGCTCTTCTTCTGTTTCCACACCCTCGGCGATGATCCCCTCCTTCGAGTAGTTGCGCATCGCCGCCACGAGGTCGCGCATGAAGCTGCTGAAGCGCGGCGAGTCGCCAGCCTCCAGAATTGCTACGCGATCCATCTTGATGAAATTGGGAAACAGCCGGGCAACGAACGGCAGTGAGATGAAGCCCGACCCGAAGTCGTCAATTGCAAACTTGAACCCTCGGTCGCGCCACAAGGCGACGACCTCGAGATAGCGATCAGGATTCCTCACTGTCTCCGATTCGGAGATCTCGAGCACGACTTCGATCGATTCGGGACACTGAATCGGCTCCAGGCTCTCGAGCATCGGCAAATCGATGTTGACGAAGACGCGCTGCAGTCGCAGTCTCTCGGCTTCCGCGATTTGCCGACCGAAGATCATCCGCTTCAACTCGTCGAGCTGGCCAACCGCCTCGTAGCGCCGGAAAAGACCGTGGACTCCGGACCCGCCACTGGGATCGCGACTCAGTGCTTCGTAGCCGATCGTCCCGCGCGTGTTGGTGTCGACGACCGGTTGAAACACCACATTGACCGCTGCCTCATCGAGCGGCAGCTCATCCTCGCCGATGTGAGTTCTGTCGCCGCTCTTCTTGGCGATGTAGAGCGCACGGTCGGCGAGGCGGATGAGCTCCTCGATGTCTTCTCCGTGCTCAGGGTAAAAGGCTATCCCGATGCTCACGTCGAGCTCGAAGCCCAAGTCTTCACGCGCCGTCCTCACACCTGAGCGGATGCGGCTGGCGGCGGCCACG
>JAOTUP010000389.1 GCA_029863825.1 Acidobacteriota bacterium
GTGATGGAAACTTGGCGGGCCTTGTCACGCGGCCTGCAGTCTGTTGTTATCGGGTTTCCAAGGGAAGCGCGAAGGCAACCTGGACGAAAAGGAGCGAACGAATGTGCACACGAAGCCGCCTCACGATCCTGCTCGCAGGTTGCTTGCTGATCGCCTCTGTCGACCCGACGACGGCTCAAGACCCGCCTCCGAGCGACACCGAGCAACCGGTACAGGAGGACAAGAAGCCGGCCGGCGCCAAGCCGCCGCTCAAGGTGTTCGGGGTCATTCAGGCAGACTTCTATGCCGGTGACGCAGGCGGCAGCGACGGCGAGGACTCGTCGTTTTTTATTCGTCGGGCTCGCCTGGGTGCCCGTGGGGTGCTGACCGACAGGATTGGCTACAGGGTCATGGTCGCGCTCGACGGAACCAATTCCGACACGCTCGCGAGCGATGTGAGGACCTTCGACGCCTACGTTGACGTGTCGCTTACCGACTCGCTCCAACTCCGCGCCGGCCAGTACAAATACACCTTCGACCGCGAAGGTCGGCGCTCGGCCGCAGCATTGCCGCTCATCACCCGGTCACGAGTCGCCAATGCTCTGGCGGGACGCCTGGGACAGGCCGGCGGGGCTTTCCGCGACGTCGGGGTCGAGCTCAACGGCAGCGCCAGCCAGTGGAGCTACACTCTCGGTGTCGTCAACGGCAACGGCATCAACAAGCGAGACAACAACAACGACAAGGACGTCTACCTTCGCGCCTCGGTCGAGCCTTTTTCCGGCCTCAACCTCGGTGCCGGGCTTTTCGAAGGCACGTCGGTGATTACCGGCGCCGAGTCCGATGAACAGATCGTCACCATCGACGCGATGTACGAGCGCGGCCCGCTCGCGGTGATGGGCGCCTTCTATTCAGCCAGCTACTCGCGGCGAGAGGCGGTCGACGTCGAGCCCGAGGGTTTCTATCTCGTCAGCACGTACCGCGTCCGCCCAAGAGTCGAGCTGGCGCTGCGCTATCAGGACTTCGATCAGGACAGCAACAGCCCGGGCCGGTCTTTCGACAGCGTCGATTTCGGAGCGACGTACTACTTTGAACCAAGGGGCCGCTGGGGAGGGCTCAAGGCGTCTTTCAACTACCTGGCGCGAAGCGCCGAAGCTGCTGCGACTTCGTCCG
Source organism: Acidobacteriota bacterium (assembly GCA_029863825.1). Lineage (GTDB taxonomy): Bacteria > Acidobacteriota > Thermoanaerobaculia > Multivoradales > JAHEKO01 > JAOTUP01. The sequence goes on from JAOTUP010000389.1 coordinate 1,150, forward strand.
TCTGGGAAGAGCGCGGAGCCGGCATCGTCGGGGACGCCAACGACGTTTTTCTCGCCCGCCTTCAGGTTCTCTTCTGATCTCGCGGCGACGCCAGGTGCGCTAGCTCTTTCTGCACCACCTCGAGTAGTGTCGCCGGGCTGAACGGTTTTTTGATGTACTGATCGGCACCCGCCTCGCGTCCGGTTTTGATGTCTTCTTCCTGTGTGCGGGCACTCAACAGCACGACCCGGATCCAGCTCGACTCTTCGTCTATCTTGATGGCTCGACAGACGTCCAGGCCGCTCAGAGAACCCGGCAGCATGATGTCGAGCAACACGAGGTCCGGACGCTCCGATGTGACGAGGCTGAGCGCGTCCTCGCCGTTTTCGGCTTCGAAAAGTCGATATCCGAAGCCATTCAAGGTGAGACGCATGAGTTTGCGCAAATCGGCGTGATCTTCGACGATGAGAACCCGTGGTTCGCTCATGACGATTTGACCTCTCCGGCGGGAACCGCATGGACCCAGAGGGTGACGGTGGTCCCCTCCCCCGGTGTGCTCTCCACGTCGACATGTCCCCTGTGGATGTCCATGATCTCTTTGACGAGCGACATCCCCAACCCGGTGCCGGGAATGGCGCCGGAGGCGTCACCGCGATAGAAACGCTCGAACAGACGCTCTTTTTCCTTCTCGCTCATTCCCAAGCCCTGGTCGCGCACCCGTACGCCGACCTGCTCTGCACCTCGATGAGTCCGGGTCTCGAAAGTAATCTGAATCGGCCCGCCGTCCGGTGAGTACTTATAGGCATTCGCCAGAACATTGGTGAGCGCCTGGCCGAACTTGTCTCTGTCGAACAGCGCCTCAACCGGTTCCGAAGGCAGCGCAAGAGACAGCTGGTGCCCCTGCCGCGACGCTGCCGACATGGCGACCGCCACATCTTCGATGACCGGAAAGAAGGGGCGGGCCTTGATCTTGAAGTCCTTACCGGCGCGAGCCTCGATCCTCGCGAGATCGAGAAGCTCGTCGACCATCCTCGTGAGGTTCGATGACTGGTCGTAGATCGTCCGGAGAAGGTCCTTGCGCATCTTCTCGTCGTAGTCGCGGCTCAGTAGCAGTTCGGTGAACCCGTGGATGCTGGTCAACGGCGTTCGCAGTTCGTGCGCCGCCGTCGACAGAAACTCCGACTTCATGCGGTCGACTTCCGTCTCCTGGGTCACGTCGCGGAAGTAGAACACCCGCTCTCCACCCTCCTTCTCAACAAGACGAGTCCTCCGGTACGAGCGACGTAGAATGCTGGGCCGTGGACGGACCAGATGTAACGTGTCTGTTTCTCCGTCCTCGAGGTTGCCGCCAGCGACGTAGCCGCGATCGCTGCCGCACAGCCCTCTCAAGATCGTGTCGAACTGCACTTCGCGCGTGCCCACGAGCTCTTCGACGGAGAAGCCGGACATCTTCGCAAACGACGGATTCGCGTAGCTGACTCTGTTACTCTCGTCGAGAACGACAAACCCGTCTGGGCTGAGCTCGAAGACGGCTTTCATCTGGCGCGAAAACGCGCGCAGCGCGGTCTCGATCGCCTGTTGCTCGGTCACATCTCGAACCAGCGCGTTGAAGTACTGCTTTTCACCGAATCGCATCTCGCTCACCGAGAGATCCATCGGGAACCTCGACCCGTCTTTGCGCTGACCAACCACTTCTCGGCCGCTGCCGATAATGCGAGCTTCTCCGGTTCGGCGATAGCGCGCGATGTACTCGTCGTGCTCGACGGCGTACTCGCGAGGCATGAGCATCTTGACGTTCCTTCCGACGACCTCACCCCGCGCGTATCCGAAGATGCTCTCCGCCGCCTCGTTGAACGTCTCGACGCGTCCGTTCGCGTCGATCGTGATGATGCCGTCCACCGCCGACTCCAGAACGGTTTGAAAGTGCGTTCGGCTGTCGCGCAGCTCGTCGCTCAGGTTCTGCTCGT
>JAOTUP010000390.1 GCA_029863825.1 Acidobacteriota bacterium
TCTCCAGACCGGAGAACTGAGTCCCCTGCGACTTGGCATCGGCCGCACAGGGCGACTGCTCCTCTCCCTCGCGCGTCGCGACTGACCGGGAGGCGAAGCGCTCGAGAAGACGGACCGCGGCGGGACCGAGCGAGGCCTCGCACACGCAGACTCTAGCTCGAGCCCTCGAGCTCACCTTTCATCAGACGAGCGAAGTGAGGACGATCCCCGGACTTCACCGCGCGCTCGATACGCTCGATGGCATGAGCCAGTCGCTGCAGGGCCCGGCCGGCAAATGGGTTGTCGGCCTGGATCTCGAAGTAGACGTCCGCACTCTCCGCCGCCAGCAAGGTGGCGAGGTCCTCGAGGACCTTGTAAGACGTGCTGTGGACTTGTGGTGCCTCTCCACTCGCCCGCGCGACGGAAAACGCCATCGTCGTGGCGTGAGCCAATGCGAGAACTTCCGCCATCAATCGATCGTGCTCGTCCAAGTCGACAAGAAACAGGCGCGCCGACGTCGGAGCGAAAAGCGATTGCACTGCTTCGAGAGCGTCGGCATCACCAGTGTCGCAAACCACAACATCCTCGTCGCGCAAAACAACCGCCGCCGGACCGAACATCGGATGAAACGATCCCACGCGAACGCCAAGGGACCGCAGCTCGCCGATCGGGCCAATGAGTGGGCTCTTGATACTCGCGATGTCGCACACCAGACCCTTCGGCGGCTGCATGGAAAACGACCGGTACAACTCGACCAGCACTCCCGGTGGCGTGGCACAGAGAATCCAGTCAGCCGAGGGAAGCAGCGCTCTCCCCGCGCGATCGAGAGCCTCCGGCGCTGCAGGATCCACGATCTGCACCTGGAAGCGCTGTGTCTGCAGGAAGCGCACCATCCACCGACCCATGCGTCCGGCGCCGCCGATGACAACAGCGGACTGACCCTCTCCGGTTGCGGCATGGCGAAGGCGACGCACTTCCTGTTCGCCCACCGAAGCCCGAATGAGACGCGCCAGCAGATCTTCGGCCAGGTCGCCCTCGATCCCCTTTTCGCTAGCGATTCGCCGAGCGTTTTCCAGCACCCGCTTTTCCTGCGCGTAGTCGACCGTCGGTAAGTCGTGATCTTCTTTGACTCTGGCGACTTCTCTGGCCAACCGTGTCCGCTCCGCGGCGGCTTCAATGATCGTCTCGTCCAGCGCCTGAATCCGGCGCCTCAGCTCGTGCAGGTCGGATGTATCGGCCATCGGTTCCCAGAGGTTACTTCACCGCGGACGGAAGTCGGACGTCCGGGCAGAGAGTCGTCCGTCTTCGACTCTCGGCAGTACAGTCAGTGCAGATAGCCGAGCGCCCTCAGCGCTTCGATCTCTTCGTCGTCGAGGGCAACGGTCGCGGTCGCGTCGTCACCGGGACGAAGCTCGTCGAATTGCCGCTCCAGCACCGACAGCATCTCGGCCAATCGACGACACTCCTCTGGCACCGGCCCTGCGAGCGCCACCAGCTCCCCCGGATCAGCCGACTTGTCGAAGCACCGAATCTCGCCTCGGCTATCCACGAGCACCGAGTACGCGCCGCTTCGCATCCCTCGCACACCCACGCCCTCGACATAAACGGGTCGCTCCCGCAGCGGCTGACCCTGCAGCAAGGGCACCAGGCTGCGACCCACAGCCTCCGGCGGAGATTCCAGATCGACGAGATCGAGGATCGTCGGCATCACGTCGACGAGCCCGACCGGATCATCGACAACACGAGGCTCGGCCGCAAACACTTTGGGCAATCGAATGAGGAGCGGTACTGCCGTGACTTCCTCGTACGGCGCGAATCCGTGTTGCAGCTCCCCGTGCTCATTGAACCCCTCGCCGTGGTCGGCGACCAGGACGATGATCGTCTCGCGCGTCAGCTGCCGTTCCTCCACCCACCGCATGAGGTCGCCAAAGGCGGCGTCGGTGAAAGCGATCTCCTGATCGTAGCCCGCGACAATGGCTGCCAGGCTCCTCTCGTTCAGATGGAGGCTCGCCCACGCTGGAACTCCCGTCCAATGCTCGGGCGGGCGCGGCTCGTAGTCCGTCTCGCCGAAGCGGCCAGTGTCACCGTTGAGGACACGGTCATAGGGCCAATGCACATCCATGTAGTGCAGATAGGCAAAGAACGGGACGTGTTGGTCGCGCTCGGCAAGCCACTCCTCGAGCATGGAGTTCAGATCGAAGGCGTCGACCAGACGACGCGAGAAGAACCGCTTGAAGCCCTGGGCGAAGCCTGTCTTGCGCTGGATATGGACATTGGTAGTGAATGCGGCGGTCTCATACCCGGCCTTCTTGAGCCGCTCGGCCAGGGTGGCCAACCGCTTGGGCAGGACGTCGGTGCGAAAGCCCGCCTGGTCTTCGATGCCGACCCTCCCGAGTCCGTGCTGCTCCGGATAGAGGGAGGTGAAGAGCGAAGCGACGGACGGCTTGGTCCAGGTCGAGTGGCTATAGGCGTGAGTGAAGCGAAAACTCTCGGCAGCGAAAGCATCGATCTCAGGCGAAGTGGGAAGCGGGTATCCGTAGACACCGAGGTGATCCCGTCGCAAGGCGTCCACCAGAATCACCAGCACATTGGGGCGGCGAGAGCTCTCACTTTGCGAGAAGCGCGGAAAACCAGCCGGTTCCGGAGCGCTACAGGCGCTGCCCAGACCGGCAAGGATGATCACTGTCGAGATTGCTCGGCACACAGCGAGCGAACCTGTCCCCCGGCACTTATGGCCTTGCCGTCCGCCGATCAGGGCCACTCGTCGCCTCCGTTTTCGTACTCCGGATCGCTCACATCGTGCCGCTCGACGCGCCCGTCCGGAACCGGCTCGGGCATTCCCGGGCGCGGCGGCATCGGCACGCCGAGGCGGCGAGAGAGCTGTGCCGCGTGCAGATCCGCCGGCCGCAGGTCGTCCACCGGCTCGATCCAGGCGTCGTACCAGTCGGCTCCTTTGCGTTCCGATTCGCCGATCCGACCAATGATGTTCATCGCCGGCCAGGTTTCGAGCTTCCGCGTCTTGGCTCTCGGTCGGATGTTCCATATCGTCTCGTGGGCCGCAGTGTAGTGTCCAGAACGCGTGCCGCTACTCCTCCACTGGCGGTCG
>JAOTUP010000391.1 GCA_029863825.1 Acidobacteriota bacterium
TCACCCGCCTTTGTCTTCAAGCCGTGATAACTGTCGATGAAAGTCGGCAGCCGCCGCGCCCGCAAACCGTATTTCTCGTTGAGCACCGCAGAGTCGTGACATGGGGCGCAGGTCGCCTCGGCAACGTGAGCCCGCGAGACCGGTGACCGCGGGTCATCCGGCGAGATGATCCCGTGCTCCCCGTGACAGTGAGTGCAGACGGGCGAGTCGACCTCTCCTCGTCTGACCAGCTTGCCGTGAATACCCTCCCAGTAGTCCTTCTCGACGGCCTTGTGACACTGGCCGCAGGTTTGAGGAATGTTGAAGTGATTAATGGAGGAGTCTGGATGGCCCGGCGAGAGGATCTTGTGAGCCGTCCCCCCCGCAGAGTGGCAGTCGTTGCAAGTGGCAGCGACATAGATGCCCCCCCGCGACGCCTTGCCATGGACGCTGGCTTCGTATATCTCAATCGGATGATCGATCAGGACCTCGTATTTCGTCGTCAGGTTGAGGTCTTCGTGACAGGCGCCGCAAGTGTGCGGCAGATTCAGTGGATGAGTCTTGGCGTGTTTGACCGTCGAGGGCAGAATCTCATGATCTCCGTGGCAGCTCGCGCAGGTCGGAATGTCCACGCAGCTTCCGATCTCGGACCGGCCGTGAGCCTGGTACTGTTCAGCCGCCGCGAGATGGCAGCTGCGGCACCCCTGGCATGCCACGTCGTGTGGCGGCGTTCCCGGCTCGACATGGGGCATCGTCCCCTTGTCGGTGTGACAGTCGAGACAACTCAAAGACTCGTGTACCGAGTGCGCGAGATCCTCTGCAATGATGGTTTCGTGGTCGCTTTGCTCGTGGCAATCGACGCACTCGGCGCTGGTGATCGTCTCGTATTCGGACTCGGCCTGGCCGACCAGTGGCCCTGTCGACAAGACACTGACACTTGCCGCGATGAGAAGCGGAACACCAAGCGATATGTATACGCGCATGTCACTCCCCTCCTCTCTCGCCCTTGCACTCTCGCATCTATCCTGCTTCCAGTGGGGCGCCGGCGCCACACCGAGACGGGCGGCGCCTCTCCTACCCACAGAGGCTGGTAACAGTCCCTCCCCGGAAGGCTGGCCACGTCACTGGAGAGACCTCCCGCGGCGCTCCTGGGTGTCGTGCCGGGGCAAGTCCGCGCGCCTCGCAAGCGGTCCGAAACAGGAGGAAGTCGGCGCTGATCCGCCGGCGAATCGCGCCCTGCGGGCGACGCTATGTGCGGGGTTTATAAAGGCCGTCGAAGACCGTTTCCCATGTCTTTCCGCCGTCCTTGGTGACTTCCCAGAGTTGGCGCACGGTCCCGTCGTCATTGTCGTACCAGGTGATGCGATTCGCCACTGTCTCCCCATCACGTCCCGTGGACTCACCCGAGAGAACCATCTTTCCCGACCGGAACTCGCCCTCGAGCTCGAGTGTCGTTCCGTTCCTCCACACCCAGAACTGCTGCCATTTACCCTTACTGGGGTTGAAGAAGTTGAAGCTGCTGCCGGCGCTCCCCTGCGCCCCGGACCACGTCTCCTGGAGCACGCAGCCATCGAGGATGCGTCGAATCGAGTTGGTGCCGGCTACCTGTCCCCCGGCCTCCACGTCCCACTCACCGATCCAAAAATCGAACTGGCTGGATTTCTCATCGGCGCACTTTCCTTTCTCTTGCGCCGGCAGCACTGGCACAGAGACAATCATGGCCAGGGCCAGACTCAATACTGTTCGCATCATGTTCCTCCCAGGACAACAGGATTCTTCAGCGCTACGAGCAGGAACGCTCGAAGGTCCCCAGTTCCACGACCTCAGGACGTCATGACGGTGTTGCTCCGAGCTCGTCGTTGACCTCGTCGATGAGTTCAACCGCCCTGCGCAGATGCGGAATGACGATCGAGCCACCGACGACGAGACCCACATTAAAGATCTCGAAGAGCTCATCATCGCCGATTCCCAGCTCTTTGCAGCGCAGCACGTGGTAAGCGATGCAGTCGTCACAGCGAAGGACCAGTGAAGCGGCCAGCCCTGCCAGCTCTTTCGTCCGGGTATCCAGCGCTCCGCCCTCGTAGGCTCGCGTGTCGAGGGCGAAAAAGCGATTGATCTGGACGTTGTTCTGATCCAGGATCCGTTGGTTCATCTTCTCGCGAAAGGTCCGAAAACCCTGCAGCCGGTGACTCATCACAGGCCCCTACCGACAACGGGCTCGGCATCTGTGCCAGCACCCGGACCTCGCTCGATGAACTCCTTTTCCCCGACAATCGTCAGGACCAAGGCGAGAATCCCCGCCGGCGCCACCAAGAACACCGCGGCGATCGACCCTGCAATCGACCATCCCCAGCCGCTGCGGCGGATACCGCAAATCCCACCGATCAGGGAGATCAACCCGAGAACCAGGACGAATCCCGCTGCCGCAACCAACAACCCACCGATCAGCTCCGCCGGGACCTCGGGGTCGTTCTGAATGTCCGGCACGCTGGCAATGATCAGGCTCGCAAACACCAACCCTGCAACGCCGATCAGAGCACAGATCGCCGACACGATCTGCAGGACTCCTGCCACGGTCGGTATCCAGTCGCGTTTCATTCTCTCCTCCTCAGATCGCCGCAGACTAACCGTCGACGCCGCTTGTCAAACGGCATCATATCGTCTCCGGCGAGCGACTCCCTTGGGGAGAAAGGGCGGTCGATGCAACCAAGCCGGCCGGCAGCCGCGGGCACCCGATCTTGGCGCTATGCGCCATGCCCGGCGCCTACAAGAAAACGGCCGGGCGACGTCACGCCGCTCCGGCCGCTGAAGCTCATGGGAACGCCGCCTCTAGAGACCTTGGGCCTTCAGCCAATCGACAGCCTGGGACATCGTCGCATATGGCCCATTGTGGATGGCTCCGCGCGAAGGTCGATAGTACTCGCCGTAGTAGCCGCCGCTGCGTGAACGACGGATCGACGTCGGTCCCTGCGACGCATCGATTCGCCGGTACCATTCGATGGCGCCGAGCTGCCTGCTTGTCAGCAAGCCCCCAGCGGCCAGCTTGCCCATCTTGCGCTCGTAGTCGGCCACAGCCGCCGCAATCGTGCTTCCGTAGCCGGTCGT
>JAOTUP010000392.1 GCA_029863825.1 Acidobacteriota bacterium
GTCGGGCGAGAAGCCAGCCCGTACCCTGCGCCCCACCGGTCTCCTCGTCGGCAACGGCGAGGAAGATGATGGGCCGTTTCAAGGGGCGGGTGGAGCGAGCGAGATCCAGGAAGGCAACAAGGTGGGCTATCCCGAGACTCTTGTCGTCGATAGCCCCTCGACCCCACATCCGGCCCTCGTGCGTGAGCGCGGAGAACGGCTCGACGCTCCAATTGGGCCCGGCCGGGACGACGTCCATGTGGTGAAGCAGCACGACTGCTCCCGCATCGACTTCCGGGTTGGCATCGAGCCGCGCGTAGAGGCTCGATCGGCCGGCCGGGCTGACCAGCACGCGAGTCGTGATCCCGTGGTCGTGCAGGAGACGTCGCAGGAAGGCGACCGCAGCGGCTTCGTTGCCGGGGGGATTGCTCGTGTCAATAGCGATGTACTCGGCCAGCCAGGCCGTCGGCTGGTCGCCGGACGGGGGCATGGCTGCCAGAGCTCGATCGGCAATGGCCAGGCCGCCAAGGACGACGAGGAGCACATGCGCGGTGAAAGAAAAATGCCGGCTCACAGAGCGAGACTCTAACAGCCGGGACAGGAGCCTTCTGTGGAGTGTTCGATACGAGCTGGTGAAGGACAGCGTCGATTCGGCTGTGAGCCCGCGTGGTACAAAAAAGAAAAGGCGCCGCGTGCGCGGCGCCTTCGAGAATACGCGTTATCGGCCGATATCGAGCTAGTTGACCGTCTGGACGCCCGCCGGATAGCGAACGAAGAACCCGTCAGCCCAGACGATGTCCTTGTCGTAGTCTGTCGCGATGAACGGACCCATCGTGTAGACGGTACCGTCCGCCGTACTCTGGCGCCCCAAACTGCGGATACCCATGACCTGAGAGGCCGCCAGATCATTGAACCCGTACTGGTAGTTGCCGCCCCAGCCGTCTTTCGCCGGGATCTTTTGAATGTAGAACATCGTAGTGCTGATGTACAACGTGTTGAGAAGGTTATCGGCGGTGAGGTCGGTAAGTCCGCTCCAGTTGTATTGGCCCGTACTGCCCGAGCCGGCTGCCGCGGCGCCCACCTGATCCTGGAACCAGGAGAACCACGCGGTTCCGATGTTGCGAATGTCACCCACGGTCCGCTTCTGCTTGGCCTTCTGCAGGGCGTCGAGCAGGTTGGGGATGAGGATGGCGGCGATAATGCCGATGATGGCCACCACGATGAGGAGCTCGATGAGGGTAAAACCCTTCTGGCCCCGGCGGCGAGCGAGAATTCGACTCATGTTATTTGTCTCCTTTCAGACGTGTGAGAGTCGTTGACTTCGATCTGTGTGTGCGTTTTCAAAACGTGACGGTGTTTCTTGTGGTCGCAAGGGTGAGAAGCAGGAGCTGTGCCAACCCGAACGGGTCAGACGAATCAAGGGTTTGGGACAGGATGAAGGGGCGCGGCTGACGATATTTGACACCGGCTCCGACACGAGCTGTCAACCGACGATGCGAAAGACGGCCTGGCGGTAGAGCTCGAATCCGGTCATATAGCCAGGGAGCGAGATTCGCTCGTTGCGCCCGTCGACCCTGAAAGTGTCGGTGCTGAAGATGATGAACGGCGAGAAGCCGTAGGATGGAATGCCCGCCTGGCGGAAGAAGCGGGAATCGGTCGCGCTCCAGGGCAGGAAATAGGGCCCGACGGTTGCCTGCGGATAGGTCTCTCTCACTGCGCCCACGAGAGCCGTGAATACCGGGGTGTCGATCGGACTGCCACTGTCGGCTCCCAGGGGATCTCCGAGGACGAAGGCCACGTCCTGGAGAATCCACGGCGGCAGGAGCCTGCTGCGCGCTCGCTCGAGGCTCTGTCCGGGCAAGAGATGGAAGATGACTTTCATCCTGAACCCGCCTTCAGGGTCGGGCTCTGGCTCGAAGGGGACGACCTCGTCGCGAAACTGCGACTGGAGATACGCTGGCAGCTCACGGAATGTCGGTCCGTTCAAAATCACCCGGTGCGGATTCGCCAAGGCGTCGCGGTAGAGGTCACGATCTCGCGACGGCGCATAGGCGGCGGTGAAGGCGGTCACTTCCGGAGTGAGAATCAACGCTTCAGCGTCGTCTCGCCAGGCAGTAATCTGGCGCCCGACGTCTTCCAGCTCTTCTCGCGTCGGCGCGCACGCGTAGCCGGTCGCGAACTGCTTCTGGGCGAACTCGATGCCCCAGTACTTGATGTCGGTGCGACTGGTCGGCTCGACGATGCCGCCCTCGGTGAGTACCGACCAGAACCTCGACCGGAGTTCGGGTCTCTGCTCGAGAATCCATCGTGTTCCAAGCTCGCTGCCGACCTCTTCCGATCCGGTCGCCAGGAAGATTACGGATTTTCTGGGCCGCTGCCGGCGAGCCTGCAGGTCTCTCATTGCCAGGAGCTGGACGATGGCAAGACTCTTCATGTCGAAGACACCGCGGCCGTAGAGCCAGGCTTGATCGATCTCGGCGCCATAGGGGTCGAAGTCCCAGCCGTCCGGATCGGCGATCGGGTGGACGTCGATGTGATTATGCAGAACCAGCGCCTCCGGTTCGTCGCCTTCGAGTATCGCCCAGACGTTTGCGTGGCGGTCGCCAAACGTCTCGACAACGGGCTTCAGACCTATCTTCTCGAGCTCTGAGGCCAGGAAATCCGCGCCTGCCAGCTCACTGCCCGTGGTGGGGCTCGTGTCGATGCTGACGTAGCGGCGAAGGAGCTCGACCTCGGACAGGGCCGCATAGTCGACCTCGGTCCAGGCCTGGTCCCTGTCGATCGTCGTTCTGCGTCCGAAGAACCAGGTCGCGATGAGTATGAGAAGAATCAGGCCGCCGAGTGGGACATAGAGCGCTAGTCGTCGACGCAATGGGATGCCGGGTCGCAGCGTGTTCATAGCCCACGCGAGTGTAGCATCGGCAAAGTGCTCGTCGGGACCGAAGCTCGGCGGTACAATCGCCTGGCATGAGTGAGCTGCAGCATGAGTGAGCTGGACCACGACGTGGCACCGGAGGAGGAAGCGCCCGGCCGATCGTTGCCGAGCTGGACTCGGGCCGGTCCCTGGATTCTGGG
>JAOTUP010000393.1 GCA_029863825.1 Acidobacteriota bacterium
TGACGGCGGCCGAAGGAGGGGAGCTGCGGCGGCTGCGAGGACGGATCGGGATGATCTTCCAGCAGTTCAACCTGGTCAGGCGGCATACCGTCATGGCGAACGTGCTGTCGGGAGCCTTGGGCGTCAGCGCTCTCGTGCCCAGTCTACTGCTGCGGTTTCCGGACTCGGTCCGTCAGGAAGCGCAGTCATACCTGGATCGTGTGGGTCTCGGAGATCGCGGCGCGAGTCGCGCCGACGCTCTGTCGGGCGGTCAGCAGCAGCGCGTGGCGATTGCGCGCGCTCTCATGCAGCGTCCTCGCCTCATCCTGGCGGACGAGCCGATAGCCTCCCTGGATCCGGCACTGCGCCACTCGGTCATGCGACACCTCGAGGCACTGAACCGGGAAGAGGGAATGACTGTCCTTTGCACATTGCACGATGTCGATCTCATTCGCCGCTATGCCACGCGGCTCGTGGCGCTGCGAGACGGTCGCCTGGTCTTCGACGGAGATCCCGGCGCCTTCGACGCTGCGACCTTTCGCCGGATCTACGGTGAGACTGCCGAGTCGATGGAGGGGCTGGCGTGAGCGACGTCTCGAGAATCCGAGCGCTTCGAGGCTCCGGAGGGAAGGACCCTAGAAGCAAGAGGGAGTCGCGAGTGGAGAGCCCGCGGCCAAGTAGGTGGATGGGGTGGCCAAGGCTGCTGCCGTCCGGAGAATAGACGATGAGCAAATCGCCCGACGACACCAACAACAGCCCGTGGAAGAAAGGCCTTGCCTACGCCGAAGCGATCGGCACGGACTGGGCGTTGTGGGCGCTCTTTCTGTTCATGGGCGAGTTCCTGTATGTGGCCTTCTCGGGTCGGCGGGGTCCGACTGGTCTCCTGGTGACTCCAGAGGAGGTCTTGGACCTTCTGCATTACGGACCGTTGGCCGTCGCCGGCCTGCTGCTGGCGGTCCTTTGGCTGGGGACTCCAGCCGTCTTCGGCTCCTCGCCCGGCCGAGCGCTCGTTTTCGGCGTCGGTGAGCGGGAGGAAGGCGTTCCCTGGACGCGCACGCTCAGAGGGTGGTTTGCTGCCGTCTTGCTCGAGTTGACAGTGTTTACTGGCTGGCTCATCACCGAGGTCCAGCTGGTGACGTTTCTGACCAAGTTCTCGAAGGCCTCGGACATTCTCCGCGGCTTGCTCCATCCCTCGAGTGCGGTACTGCACCAGGGATTGGTTCTCCTGGTGCAGACGATCTTCCTGGCGTTCATGGCGACGGCATTCGCCATTCCCGTCGCCTTCGCCCTGTCTTTCTTTGCCGCACGCAACCTGACGCGCGGCACCCTGCTGTCGCGGTCCGTTTATCTCTTCGTCCGTGCGGCGATGAATCTCACCCGCGCCGTCGAGCCGCTGGTCTGGGCGCTTATATTCATTTCCTGGGTCGGGATCGGTCCGTTCGCAGGCGTACTGGCCCTCTGGGTGCACTCGGTGGCGGCGCTCGTCAAACTCTACTCGGAGCAGATCGAGAGCATCGATCCGGGCCCTTTGGAGGCGATAACGGCCACCGGAGCCTCGACGTTGCAGATCCTGCGGTTCGGGGTCGTACCGCAAGTCATTCCGCCGTTTCTCTCCTTCACGATCTATCGCTGGGACATCAATGTGCGCATGTCGACGATCATCGGTTTTGTCGGCGGCGGCGGCATCGGCTACATCCTGAAGCCGCGCGTCGATCTCGGCCTGTGGGGCGAGGTCGGCACGCTTGTCCTGCTGATCGCCTTGACCGTTTGGGCGATGGACATTCTCTCGGCGCGCATCCGCGAGCGCATCGTTTAGCATGATCCAGGACTATTTGGCACTGGCACGTGACATCGCGGGCGAGGCCGGCCGCCTGACCCTCGAGTATTTCCAGCGTGGAGTCGGTGTCGAGACGAAGTCCGACGGCACACCGGTGACCGAAGCAGATCGCCGTGCCGAGGAATTGATCCGTCGGCGAATCGAAGCCGAGTGCCCTGGGCACGGCATCCTCGGCGAGGAGTTCGGCGACGACTCCGCCGACGCATCGCACCGGTGGATCATCGATCCGATCGACGGCACGCTCGCTTTCTCACGCGGCGTACCGCTCTACGCGACGCTCGTCGCCCTGGAAGTCGAGGGTCGAGTCCGGATCGGCGTCGCCGAGTTTCCGGCCTTGGGCGAGACGGTCTGGGCGGCGGAGGGAAGCGGCTGCTTCTGGAACGGCAGGCGCTGCCGAGTGCGTGAGACGGTGTCGCTCGCCGAGACGATCGTTGCCTACACCGAGCCAGAGAGCTTCGCGAAGCACGGAAAAGACGAGGCGTGGCGGCGTGTCAGTGAGGCGGTCCGCTATCGCGTCGGCTGGCGCGACGGCTACGGGCACGCATTGGTCGCTACGGGAAGGATCGAAGCCATGCTCGACCCCGTCATGAGTCCCTGGGACTGCGGCCCGTTTGCCGTCATCCTGCCCCAGGCCGGTGGGTATTTCGGCGACTGGTCGGGCAACGAGTCGATCTACGCTGGCGAAGCGATGAGCGCGGCTCCCGGGATCTTGCCACGGCTGCTCGAGCTCACGGGTGGGCGTTGACCGAGTCCGGATTCTGATGCCGTCGGTGTCTCCGGCCAGAGCGACTCCGGTGCCTACGGAGTCGGCATACCCGAAACGACGCGCTCCAGGTCCATTGTCGCCAGCAGCTCGCGGGCGCGCTCGACGGGTACGCCGAGATTCGAGCCTCCGAACTCGGTCACCACCGCCGAAGTGATCGCCACCACCTCGCCCTCGAAGTCGAGGACCGGACCGCCGCTCCCGCCGCGAGTCGTCTCGGCGTCGTAGACGACTGCCGCCGAGCTGACCTGAGCGACGATCCCGCGGCTCGCGAGCGGCCCGATTTCTCCCGCCTCTGCGAGCCGGCGTGTGATCTCCCAGAAGCCCATGTTCGGGTCCTCCATGAGCTCGTCGACGAATGTCGCGTCCGAGCGCGCCAGGAGTGCGCGGATTCCCGTCGGGTACCCGAGAACGATGACTTCGTCGCCGGAAGCGGGAGATTCGGCGCTCAGCGAGAGCGGTGCCATGTC
>JAOTUP010000395.1 GCA_029863825.1 Acidobacteriota bacterium
CGGAGCTTTGACGCCTGGCATTCGGCACAGAACGCGTTTCCGCTGACTCCGAGATGGAGGGCCACGTGTCGGCGCCGCAGGTGCCGGTATACTTCGGCCGATGTCCGACGCCTCCGGTGATGCGACGAGCGCTCTGCCACGAGAGCTGTTAGTCGATCTGCATGGCTTTCTCAGCCTCGAGGCCCCCTTTTTGCTGCGCGATCTGCCTCCGCGAGTCAGCAGTGAGGAAGAGCTCGAGTCCGTATTGCTGGGGCGGATCGAGGCGCGATTTCAAACCGGGCCCGAGTATTCGGAGGAACGCCTGTTTCCTCTCGTCAGCCATCGTCGGGCCGTGTCTTGGGGCCGCGACGACCTGACCGAGCTGGTGAAGGGGTTCTTTGCCCGGCGGACGATACGCTCTTCGCTGACCGCCGGGGAGCGCCGCGAGATGCTGCGCACGATGCTGCTGACGCGAGCTGTCGATGGTTTTCTGAAGCGCGCCTTCGACGCCGGGGACATTCGCTGGGGCGACCACCCATCGCCGCAGAAAGGCTTTCGGTCCACCGGTCAGGAGGCGATCGTCGGTGCCGCACTCCGGCTGCGGCGCGGGACGGCATACGGTCAGGACGACTCATACCGGGGAGACGTCATCGGCCCTCTCATCCGAGATCTGGGGGCGCTCCTCATGTTCATGCCGGATCCGACGCATCCGATCCTCGTGCAGTATGGAAAGTCAGGCACTCCGGTTGCCGGCCGCGACCTTCACACCGGTGATTTCGGTCGCGGCGTACTGCCGGCGGCCGCTCCGTTGGCGATTTCGGTGCAGACGCTCATCGGCGTTGCCTACGCCTTCAAGCAGCGTCGAGAATCGCGTGTCTGCGTAGCCTTTACCGGCGACGGCGGCGTAAGTCTCGGAGAGTGGCACGAGGCGATCGGTTTTGCGGCGGCGCAGAGGCTCAATGTCGTTTTCGTCATCGAGAACAACCAATGGGCTCTCGGCACGCATGTCAGCGAGCAGACGGCGGCGCGTCGGTTCGCCGTCAAGGCGAAGGGGTACGGCATCCCTGGCGTGACCCTTTTCGGCAATGATCCCGATGAGGTGGCCGCCGGAGTCGGGTGGGCGGCCGAGCGCGCCCGTTCGGGTGCCGGTCCGGCGCTGGTCGAGCTTGTGACCTACCGGCGCAGTGGTCATGCCCACCACGACGACGATCGCTTTCACGGCAGCGAAGAACCGAAGATCCCTGGATACGAGTTGGAGGTGGAGCGTCGGGCGTGGGAGAGAGTGGACCCGATCGACCTGTACCGGCGGCGTCTGGCTGAGGAGGGTGTAGTGACTCCTGGCGAGGCGGAGGAGATGGACGGGGAGGTACGGGCCGAGGTCGAGGAGGCCGGAAGGATGGCGGCGCAGGCTCCCTGGCCGGAGCCGGCGGACTATCGCAGCCGCGTGTACGCGCCGCGTTCGACGCCAGCCCCTGACGCGCCGGCCGAGTCGCAGATGAAGATGATGGCCTATGACGAAGCGGTGCGTGACGGTCTGGCCGCGGCGATGGAGGGTGACGAGAGAGTCTTCGTTTTGGGAGAAGACGTGGGGGGGCGCTACGGAGGTGCCTTCGGTGTCACGCGAGGTTTGGCGAAGAGATTCGGTGACGCTCGCTGCCTCAACACACCGCTTGCCGAGTCGGCAATCGTCGGCTGCGCCGTCGGGGCGGCGATAGCGGGTATGCGTCCGGTGGTCGAGATGCAGTTCGCGGACTTCCTGGCGCCGGCGTTCAACGCCCTGGTCAACAACGCGGCAAAAGTCCATTGGCGCTGGGGCCGGCCGGTGCCGTTGGTGGTGCGCCTTCCGTACGGCGGCGCGACCGGATCACCCGAGAGGCTGCTCGGCGGTGGTCCCTTCCACAGCCAGTGCCCGGAGAGCTGGTTCCTCCATACGCCGGGCTGGAAGGTCGTCGCCCCGGCGACGCCGAGAGACGCGAAGGGCCTGTTGCTGGCCTCGATCCGCGACGACAATCCGGTCGCTTTTCTCGAGGCCAAGGGGCTGTACGGGTTCTTCCGCACGGATCTACGGGAAGACGTGCCTGTCGGCGGCGACTTCGAAGTTCCGCTGGGCTCGGCTGCAGTGCGACGTGCGGGGGTCGACCTGACAATCATCACCTACGGTGCCATGGTGTGGACGTCCTTGCGAGCGGCAGACTCTCTGGCGGCGAAAGGGATCGAAACCGAGGTCGTGGATCTACGCACCCTATGGCCGCTCGACGAGGAGACGATCTCGAGCTCGGTGAGGAAGACGCATCGCGTTCTGGTGGTCCATGAGGCCACTGGCCGTGGCGGCTTCGGCGGTGAGATTGCCGCCCGGATCAGCGATCAGCTGTTCTACTTTCTGGATGCACCGGTTCGGCGAATCACGGCTCCCGACACTCCAGTGCCGTACTCTCCACCGTTGGAGCAGCATTACCTGCCCGATGACGGTCAGCTCATCGCGGCGGCCACGGCTCTCCTCAGCGAATGAGGGCATCTGTGTCGGCGGGCGATCGTGTGGGACAGTCAGTTCTCGTCGAGCACTTGATCGATAACGTCGAAGAGTTCCATTGCGTCGAACGGCTTGGCCAGAAAGAAGCGGCCACCGATCCGGTTGGATTCGCGATGGGTTTCCTCGGAGTCGACCAGGCCGGTGAGGAATATGACGGGAATGTCAGCCGTCCGGGGATTCTCCCGCAGCTCCTGAGCTATCGTCGTTCCGTCCTTGCCGGGAAGGATGATGTCGAGCAGAACGAGATCGGGCTGTTCTTCGACGATCTTTCCCATCGCGGAGCGGCCATCGCGGACGGTGACGACGGAGTAACGCCTTTGGGCCAGCATCATGGAGACGATCTCCAAGACGTGGCGATCGTCGTCTACGAGTACGATTTTTGTCGCCATAGCGGTTCTTCTGGCGAGGCGCTGCAGGTCGAGTTGTCTCGAATCCTCGGCTGCTTGCGATCGTAACATGGAACATTCGCCAGACAGCGGCAGCTTGTCGAGAGTCTCGCGGCCGAGGAAGGGACGGAGAGGAGCCGGGGTCGGCCTGTG
>JAOTUP010000394.1 GCA_029863825.1 Acidobacteriota bacterium
TCGGAGCCGCCGATGTCGCACACAGACCAGCACGATCGAGTCCCAGCCTCTCGCGGACCTTGGAAAAGACGAGTCGCCTCGCGACCCCGTGGAACCGAGGTGGCCGATCGCCGCGCTGCTCGGCGTAGCTGGCCGCAAGACCCACTCCCCGAGCCCATCTTACGAGTCTCCTTTTCATTCCGCGGCTCTCCGCACCGGCCGCCTCCATCGCCGCCTGAATCTTCTCCCAGACTCGAGGAACGCCGAGAAAGGCGTGCGGACGCACTTCCTGCAGATTCTGCGGTAAACGCTCGAGGCTTTCGGCAAACCAGGCCGTGGCGCCGACAGTGAGCGGTCCGTAGAGCGAAACCATCTTCTCGGCAATGTGGCTCAGCGGAAGGTAGCTGAGCAGTTGATAATCACTGGTGAACCCCAGCAGGCTCGTGACCGTGCGAGCGGTCCACAGGACGTTGCGATGGCTCAGCATCACCGCCTTCGGGGTTCCGGTCGTACCGGAGGTGTAGATCAACGAGCACAATCCGTCCAACTCGAGACCTTCGATTCGTCGATCCAACTCGGCGACATCCTCCCGGCTTCCCCGGTCGAGGAGCTGCGGCCAGGACACGACACCCTCTTGCGCCGACTCACCCTCCATCATGACGATGGATTTCAGGCTCGGAACTCGGTTTCGGATGGCGAGGACCTTCTCGAGCAGTTCTCGGTTCTCGACGATGATGATCTCCGCGTCACAATGGTCGACGACGTACTGCATCTGCTCGACCGTCAGCGTCGTGTACACCCCGGCTGGAACGCCGCCGGCCGCCACAGCGGCCAACTCGGAGACAAACCACTCCGGGCGGTTGAAGCCCACAATCGCGACACCCTTGCCCGAATCGAGACCGAGGCTGATGAAGCCCGCCGCCGCCCGGCGCACCATGTCGCGGTAGTCCGCCCAGGTGATGGTTCGCCACACGCCAGCGACTTTGTGGCGCATGGCAGGACGCGCGTAGTTGGCGGCTGCTGTTTGCTCCAGGGCGGCGATCACATGGCGAGGGAGATTCTCCGCAGCCGCGACATCTCTCGTGGAATCGACCATTCTGACGTCCTCGAGCAACTCAACGCCCATAGCGCAGAACGCCCGGGCAGGGACCATCCGACGTTTCTTGTGACTGTATCAGGAGAGACCGAATCACCAGCTGCCGGACGCCCCACCGCCGCCGAAGCTCCCGCCGCCCCCCGAGAATCCGCCGCCGCCAGAAGAGCCGCCCCCGCCGCTCGACCACGTGCTCCAGCGCGGATGGCTGTCGACCCAACGCTTGCCGACGGCGGTCTTTCGGAGCAGGAACTTGAGAAGCGGGAAAAGAACGACCCACGCGGCGAGCATCATCACGCCCGCCAGCGGATGAATGAGCGCCGGGAACGCAGCATAGAAGGGCATCAGAAAGACGTAAAGAAACCAACTGCCGAAGCCTCTCGAAAAAATGGCCGACATGGCGAACACTCCGGTCACCGCCAGAAAGAAACCGAACATGCCCACGCGCGCTGGAAGGGACACGATGGTCGGCTCGTTGTCCGGTGGAACGACGTCTGCCCCTTCCAGGGCAGCGATGATGACGTCGACCGCGGCGTCGACGCCCCCATCGAAATCACCGTTACGAAAATGAGGCTGCAGGACGTTGCGCAGAATCCGACCACTCTCGGCATCGGTCAGCTGGTACTCCAGCCCATACCCGACCTCGATGCGCATCTTGCGGTCGTCGCGCACCACAAGCAGCAAGACGCCGTCATCCACACCTTCGCGGCCCAGAGCCCAGGTCTCGGCGACGCGCAAGGAGAACTCCTCGAGCGAATCACCCTCGAGCGAGGCAACTGTGAGGATGGCAATCTGCGATCCACTTCGTGTTTCAAACGCTTCGAGCCTGTCATCGATCCGCTGCTCTGCTTCCGGAGAGAGAAGCTCCGCGTAGTCGTTCACTCGACCCGAAAGGAACGGCACCTCGAGCGCCGCGGCGGCCGTCGCCAGCCCGATCGCGAGGGACAGCTCGAGAAGCCACCTCCCAGGAACGGCTCGCGCCACCTTCAGCGCTCCCGCCTGCGCAACTCGTCGCTCAGTTCGTCCATATCATCGGGCCGGACCTCCACGCCTCGGCGGCGCAGCAGATCGCCGCACTCCTCGATCGCCATCACCAGGGCGGCGACCGCGCGGCGGTCATGAATCCCCGCCGCGAGGCGAGACACGAGCGCCTCCCATTCCTCCTCGCGCACCTTGCGGTTGATCCCTGCATCGCCCAAAACCAGAGCACGGCGCTCGAAAAGCGACAGAAACAGGAGAATCCCCGTTCGCTCGCGAGTGCGAAAGACTTCTTCCTCGAGGAACGCCACCGACGCGCGCCGGCGAACCCGCGTCTCCATGACCTCGGCGCCGATCAGCACCCGGCGCAGCGCCGGTACGGCACCGGCAGCGAGAAATCCCAGGCTCGCTCCGACCAGAGGCGGTGCGATCAGCCACGCGACAAGGGGCGGTCCCCACGGCTGATACACGCTCCAAACGGCGGCGGCCACCAAAGACAGCGAGAGCGCACCAAAAGTCGCCCCCTTCCATAGCGAGCCCTCGTAGGAATCGCTTTGCGCGACGACGAACGGCACGATCTCTCCAGCCGTCCCTTCCTCGGCGCGATCGACAGCCGCACGAATCTCGGCTTCGGCCGCAGGAGTAAAGATATCGCTCACGCCGCTCATGAAGACAATGATTCTACGACGGACCGAGTCCTGGACCGGCATGATAGAAACTCCACAACCGGAACGGAACGACGTGCGGCGATCCTGATGATGAACAAGAGACTGCAGACCTTCGTGCTTCTAACCGCCGGATCGATAATGCTGGCCGGTTCTCCGACAATCTCTAAGGAGGTCGACGACACAACTCCTCCACTCTCGGAAGACGTCGCCGCGATCGAGTCGGCGCCGGACCGACTCCAGGGCGACGGTCCCTACGAACGTCTCATCCTGCGCGGTGGAACTCTCATCGACGGCACCGGTGCACCGCCACTCGGCCCGGTGGATATCGTC
>JAOTUP010000398.1 GCA_029863825.1 Acidobacteriota bacterium
CGCATGGCGTTGCGCAGAGCTTCCCTGAAACCAGGAGTGTCGGTCCCGACCTCGCGCTGTGACACGGTAGCGACGTCGTCGGAAAACAGAAACTCGATCGGATCTTCAATCGTCACCACATGCACAGGCCGCGAAGACGTCACGTATTTGAGCAGCGACGCCAACGTCGTCGACTTGCCGCTCCCGGTAGGTCCGGTGACGAGAACCAAACCCGTTCGCAGGTGGGCGAGCTCCTCGAGCACTTCCGGCAGGCCGAGCTCGTCGAGGGTCAGCGTCTCGTACGGCACACGTCGGAACACGGCAGCCAGCGTCCCGCGCTGGTGGAAGATATTGCCGCGAAACCGAGCCAGACCTCGCACGCCGTACCCCAGGTCCAGGGCCATGTTCTTCTCCAGGTGGCTCTTCTGTGCCGGATTGAGAATCGAGTGGACCATGGTCACGACCTCGTCCGGCTTGAGCGGCTCGGCGTCGACCGGCATGAGCCTCCCATTGACTCGCAGCAGGGGCGGTCGCATCGGCCGCAGATGGAGGTCGGAAGCCTCCTTGTCCGTCATGAGCCGAAGTAGCTGATCGAGGTGCATCATCGCCGGAGGAGATTCTACAGGAGTCGTCAAAGCAGTCGGATGCATCTTGAAGAGTTGTTCCTTCGCACCTCGGTCTGAGCCGAGGATCGGGCTCATAGTGTCCGCTCCGAGGCCTCTCCACAATGGAAGATTTCATAGCCGCAGGGGGGAGTCGAGCCGGCTCAGAACTTTCGCATGAGACCGACGACAATGCCCTGCACTCTGATGTCCTCGGCCGGTACCTTGAGCGCCTGCATCAAGTGATTGGCTGGCTGCAGCCGCACAACATCTCCCTCGGGGAAGAAGTGCTTGAGTGTCACTTCCTCTTCGTGCACCAGAGCGACCACCATCTCACCCGGGCGCGCCTCGTGCCGACGCAGGACGACGACGAGATCGCCGTCGTGAATACCCTCTTCGATCATCGAGTCGCCCTGCACCTTGAGGACGTAATGATCGCCGACACGGTTCGCCAGAAGATGCTCGGGGATCTCGACCTCCTCATTGTCCGCCACGGCTTCTATCGGCTTGCCGGCGGCGATCACTCCGAGAAAGGGCACCCTCGAGGTGTCACGGGCCTCCTCGCCAACCAGCTCGACACCGCGCTTCTGGTTCCAGTGCCGACGCACATAGCCCTTCTGCTCGAGGAGCTTGAGATGCTTGTGGACGGTACCGTACGACGCGTACCCAAACCGCTCACAGATCTCACGATGCGTCGGCGCGACGCCGCGGCTACGGAGGTTCGATTTGATGAAATCCAGTATCTGTTTCTGTCGCTCGGTGAGGAACGGCCTCGACATGCAGCCACTTTATGGCGCAAGTGGGGCGTAAGTCAAGGCAGAAGGCACGCAGCACACCGCGCGCACCGCCCGGCAAGTGAGCATGGACCACCTTGACATTCCTCCAGGCCTCGACTACTTTCAAACGCGAACCGACACCGCCTGCAACGAGGAGTCCAACCGTGTGGAAAAAGTCCGAAGATTCGCCCGTTACCGCAACGTCGACAGTGCCGCCCGCCGCCCCACCCGCGCGCCCCGGTGCTATCGCGACGTTAGGGCCGAGCATTGTCATCAAAGGTGACTTGACCGGCGAAGAGGACCTGGTCATCGAGGGTCGCGTCGAAGGTGAAATCAGGCTGACGAAGAACAGCGTGACTGTCGGCAAGAACGGTCGCGTCAAGGCCGATATCTACGGCAAGCGAGTGCATGTCGACGGCGAAGTCCGCGGCAACCTGTACGGCGATCAAGAGATCGTCATTCGGGCCTCTGGCCGTGTACAGGGAAATCTCGTTTCGCCGCGGGTAACACTCGAGAACGGCTCAAAATTCAAGGGGGCTATCGACATGGAGCCGGCAAAGCCGATGCCGTCGCCGTCGGCCGGCGCCGAGAGAAAGTCAGCACCAGGCCCATCGCCGGCTTCGGCAGCACCATCGGCTACACCCAAATCTCCGTCGACCGGCGCCACCTCATCGTAACCGGCGCTGCGCCTTGAAGATCACGCAGAGGCCGGGCGGCGGAAGCGCAAAGATCGAGTCCGAGACCGGCACTCATCAGTCCCTTGCACTGCCAGCTCTGTATCGCGGTCTCCGAACCGGTACACAGAAGATACTGGACCTCGGGCCCGCCATCGGTCCCAATGTCGCCTTCTTCGGCCGCCTCCCCTGTTCGCTCTTCATTGCTGATCTCCATGAGAGCCTCTTCCCCGGCACGTCGGACGGAGCCGTGAGGAGGAACGATTCTTTCGAAGAGCTGCTCGGTCTGGAACTCCCGGACGATGGTGGATTCGATCTGGTCCTCGCTTGGGACCTGCTCAACTACCTCGACCAGGACGAGATCAGCGCCCTGAGTCGACGCCTGGCAGATGTCTGCTCCGGCGGCGCCGTGCTTTTCGCCATGATCACGACGCGGCGCGTCATGCCGAACAAGCCGACGGTCTTCAGGATCCTGGCTCCCGATAGGCTCTCTTACAGGCTCGAGTCCGGCGTCAAACGCGCGGCGCCGATGTACAAGGAGCCGGACCTGGGGCGAATCATGCCGGACTTTGGCGTCGAGTCCACCTTTCTCCTCCGGAACGGAATGCAGGAGTATCTCTTCTCCCGCCACGCAAGCGCTTGACAGAGCTTCCGAAAATTGCGCCGAGACTGATCCACGAGCGGCTGGACAATGGCCTTCGGGTAGTGCTCCTGCCGGACCCGTCAAGCGCCCTCGTAGCGATCAATCTCTGGTATCACGTCGGCTCCCGAAACGATCCGAAGAGCCGTACTGGAGTCGCCCATCTCTTCGAACACATGCTGTTCCAGGGAAGTCTGCACGTCGAGGCCAACAAGCATTTTCAGCACATCCAAAGCGTCGGCGGTTCGACGAACGCTTCGACTTCGTTCGATCGTACGAACTATTACGAGACTCTCCCCGCACACTGCCTCGAGCTCGGCCTGTGGTTGGAGTCCGATCGACTCGGGTTCTTCCTGCCCGCG
>JAOTUP010000399.1 GCA_029863825.1 Acidobacteriota bacterium
GGCGTCCGGGTCGTTGCGTTCGGCGCCGTAGCGGTCCAGCCGCCGGTCGAGAAACCGGCGCAGGGCCAATTGCGCGGCCATGTAGCCGCCGCTTTCGACAACCGGAGGCACTCGGTGGTCGATCGGAAGCTGCTCGAGCCCCGATCCGGCCGCGAGCGTCGCCGTCGATGCAGCCGGCCAGCGTCTGCTGACCTCGTCGGGCACTCCGCTACACTCCGGAAGCGCAGCTCCCCGGCGAATACTCTGGCGCGGGAACTCGGTGAGGTGGTCAGGCAGCTCACGCTGGAGGAAGCGGCGAAAATCGAAGGCACGGTTGAATGCCCGATCGGCTGCGGCAAGAGGCAGCAAGCCGTTGGAATCCACCGCTTCGAGCTTGACGTCGAGAGTCCGCGCCGCCGCTTTCACCATCTCGGGCAAGAAGAAGCACGGGAACTCGTCCGTCACGACAACCGCTGCGCGCCCGGCGAGGGCGCGCAAAAGACCCTTGCCGGCGCCCTTCTTCGGTTCCACATACGGAAAATACCCGATGCCGGAACCGCGTAACGCGGCCGCATTGTCGCGCATGCCGTCGATGATGAAGCGATGAATCCGATCGCTCGCCCATCGATAGTCGGTGCGGAGCGCCTCGAAGACGAGCAGCGGCTTACCGAGTTCCTCCGCCCACTCGGCCGCGCGATCCATTGCGAAGTTCCATCGCGTTCGACGGGTGGCGATCATCCAATAGAGAACGTACTCACCGTCGCTGCGAATCGCGGCGGTGTTCTTTTGAAGGATCCTGACGTGTGGTACCACGGCCGTACTTCTCAACCAATGCCGCCGACGCCGGATTCACGGCGAGTCATCCTCGAGCCTCGGCTCCCGCGACGCGGGGAAAGATCTTGTAGCGACCCACGACACCGAGGCGATCGGCGATCATCACCAGTGCGGGCAGCGCCAGGGCCCAGGACAGCCCGAGCACGGCCAGCGACAGGGCGCGTGGCTCGCCGAAGGTCGCGGCGCCGAGGCGCTCACCGCCCAAGAAGGCCATCGGTCCACCAACCAGCCCGAGGATGGAGGCCAAGACGTAGCGTCCCGACAGCCAGCGCATGCAAAAGTGGAGAACGGTTCCGAACTGGAGCCACAGCGCGATGATCCACAGCGGCGCGAGCGTGCCGGCCTCGTGCCCACGGAAGTCGAGAATCCCGAAGCCGGCGTGCAGCGTGTCGGCCACAACCCCGATGCCTACCGCAGCGAGCATGAGAGGCCATTCCCGCTCGGGCCGTTCCGCCAGGGCGACATGGGCGAACGCCAAAGCAATGGCAATCGAAGCGCCGACCGTCTCCCACTCCCCCGCCGCACCCAGGACACACGCGAACCAACCGATCTGATAGGTCATCACGTTGACGACCGATGACTTCGTGGACCCGGCCGGCGTCATAGTGCCGCTCCCGCAGCCAATCCTGAGAGCCCGCTGTCCGGATAGTCGAAAACGATCCGCGCTTTGTAACGGTCCCCTTCTTCATCACACACATTCGCCAGACCGCGAAACTCCAGCAGCCGACCGTCGAGCGAGTAGACCAGCTGGATGGGATCGACCGCGAGTCTCAAGAGCATCGAGGCGGGCCTCATCGAGACCAGCAAGGCGCGATCACCACGATGGCTCTGCTCTCCCTGCGGCACGAGCTCGAAGCGAAAGAACCGGCGGGCCGCTGGCACTGCGAAGTCGAACTCGATGCGCTCCCCTGCGGCGACGGCGTCGAAGTTCTCGCGCATGAAGGCATCGAACCCGGCATCGACCACGGCATTCTCGGGTCGATCCACGCTTCGCCTCCGGTCACGTTCGACGGCCGGACCGGAGAACAGGACGACGGTGTCCGAATCGACCTCGGCACCTTCTCTGAGCCCGATGCGGACATCTTCCATCTCGAACGACGGGGCTTCCGGATTGGCACCGTAGTGTAACTGTTTCTCGGCGATCAGGCGGCCTTCCGGATCTTCGTACCGCACCTCGCGTTTCGTCAAGCGGCCGTCGCTCCAATGTTCGGTATGCTCCTCGACATACAGCACTTCGTCGGTATCGAGGGCGAAGGCGGTGGCCGAATAGGAAGCACGCGTTTCGGTGAGCGCAGCGAGAGGGCTCCCCGCGAAGAGAAGGGCGGCACATGCCGCGATGAGTTTCTTGGAGATTAAAACGTCCAAATCGTTCATGGAACAAGTGTACGGATTGTGGAGCCATCTGTCAAGTCTTTTGCTCTTCTCGTTATGTCTCACTGATATTGACGTTTTGAATGTTTAGGTGCAACGATGCCAATGGCCACCTTCCACACCTCGATCGATTCGTCTGCCGATGAGCTCTTCTCCTGGCACACGCGCCCCGGAGCCTTCGAACGCCTCTGCCCACCGTGGCAGTCGATCGAGATAGAAGAACCAGCGGCGATCGAAGACGGGAGTCGCGTCAAGCTGCGTCTGAAGAAAGGTCCTGTGCGGTTTCGCTGGACTGCGGAGCATAGAGACGTCGAGCCCGGCGCCGGCTTCACCGATGTCCAGGTCTCGGGTCCCTTCGCCCGCTGGATCCATCGCCACGAATTCGAGACCATCGACCGACACGCTTCGGTGCTTTGCGACCGGATCGACTACGAGCTTCGAGGTGGCGCACTCGGTCGCCTGCTGGCCGGACGTTCGGTTCGCCGCGACCTGTCGACCACGTTTGCCTTCCGCCACGAGACCACGGCTCGGGATTTGGCGAGGCATCGCGCCTTCGCGCGCGAGCCCAGACTGCGAGTCGCGATCACCGGATCGAGCGGTCTGGTGGGCGGAAATCTCGTCCCGTTTCTCACCACCGGAGGCCATCGCGTCGTGCGCCTGGTGCGAAATGCTACGGACGAACCGGACGTCGCCGGCTGGCGCCCGGAGACCGGCCTCCTCTCCCCCAATAAATTCCCGCCCTGCGATGCCGTCGTCCATCTGGCCGGCGAGAACATCGCCGGCGGTCGCTGGACACCAGCACGCAAGGAACGCATCGCGGCGAGCCGAGTCGACGGAACTCGCAATCT
>JAOTUP010000400.1 GCA_029863825.1 Acidobacteriota bacterium
ATTGAGGTCGTAGTCGCGCTCGGCGTCCTCGATCTCGCGGCGCAGGCGCTCGATCTCCTGGCGCAGCGCCCTCACCTCGTCGATCGCGTCCTTTTCGCCCTGCCACTGGGCGCGCATCGAGTCCGCGTCGCTCTTGAGATTCGCCAGTTCTTCACGCAGCGTCTTCAGACGCTCCCGACTCGCCTTGTCCTTTTCCTTCTTCAGGGCGGCCTCTTCGATCTCGAGTCGCATGACTCGTCGCGTCACCTCATCGAGTTCCGCGGGCAGGGAGTCGATCTCGGTGCGAATCATGGCGCACGCCTCGTCGATCAGATCGATCGCCTTGTCGGGAAGAAACCGATCGGTGATGTAGCGATTCGACAGCACCGCTGCGCCGACCAATGCACTGTCCTGAATGCTGACGCCATGGTGCACTTCGTAGCGTTCACGCAGGCCGCGAAGGATGGAGATGGTGTCCTCGACAGTCGGTGGATCGATCAGCACAGGTTGAAAGCGGCGCTCCAGGGCCGCGTCTTTCTCGATATGTTTGCGATACTCATCGAGCGTCGTCGCACCGATGCAGTGCAGCTCGCCGCGCGCCAACATCGGCTTGAGGAGATTGCCGGCGTCGGTCGAGCCCTCCGTGCGACCGGCGCCGACGATGGTGTGCACTTCGTCGATGAACAGGAGAATCCGTCCGTCACTTTCCTTGATCTCGTTCAGCACCGCCTTGAGCCGTTCCTCGAATTCCCCGCGGTACTTGGCTCCTGCGAGCAGCGCCCCCATGTCGAGCGAGAAGATCGAACGATCCTTGAGCCATTCAGGCACGTCGCCGCGGACCATTCGCTGCGCCAGGCCTTCGACGATGGCGGTCTTGCCGACTCCCGGTTCGCCGATGAGGACCGGGTTGTTCTTGGTTTTTCGCGACAGAATCCGTACGGCGCGGCGAATCTCGGAGTCGCGGCCGATGACCGGATCGAGCTTGCCGTCACGGGCCTGGGCCACGAGGTCGACGCCGTACTTTTCCAGCGCCTCGTAGGCCTGCTCGGGCGTCGCACTGGTGATCCGCTGGTTGCCGCGGACATCGCGCAAGGCGGCGAGGAATCGATCACGGTCGATTCCGTGCTGAGCCAGCAAGCGCCCCGCGGCAGAGTCGTTGCGCTCATCGATCAGCGACAGGAACAGGTGCTCGACCGAGACGTACTCGTCCTTGAGTCGCTTTGCCTCGTCTTGCGCAGTGACCAGGAGCTGCTGGAATCTGGAGGTGACGTAGACCGTGCCGGCCTCACCTCCGCCACCGCTGACTGATGGGCGCGTGGCGAGCTCGCTTTTCGCACTCGACAGCAGCGTCGCGGGAGACATATCGCTCTTCTGCAGCAGTCGCGGCACCAGACCGTCGGGTTGGGCGAGGAGGGCGACGAGGAGGTGCTCTCCGTCGACCTGCTGGTGGCCGAATCGCACCACCAGTGTCTGCGCTTCCTGGATCGCCTCCTGGGCCTTCTGAGTGAGTTTTCCGATATCCATGTCTCGATTCCTTGCTGTCTCGGCCGCCTAGTCACGCGGCTTGAATGTTGAGGTCTTGGCCAGCTCCTCGAAAAGCCGCCGGTCTTCCTCGGAGAGCCGTTTCGGCACCACGACGCGGACCTCGGCGAGCAGATCGCCGTTGCCGCCGGCGCCTGACGGAAAACCCTTGTCGCGCAGGCGGATCTTGCGACCGGATGACGAGCCGGCCGGGATCTTGACGGTCACCTCTCCCTCCAAGGTCGGCAACCTGACGTCGGCGCCGAGGGCCGCCTCCCACGGGGAGACGCGAATCTCGGTCGTCAGGTCCGAGCCCTGCAGATGGAGCTTGGGGTGGGGGAGAATGTCGACGGTGAGATAGAGATCGCCACGGCGACCGTCGCGCCGTCGCCCCCCTTGACCGGCCAGGCGGATCTTCTGCCCCGGGCGAATGCCCTTCGGGATCGTCACCCGGAGCTTCTTGCGCTTGCGAGTCTCCGGATCGGTGAGGGAGATTTCCCTTTTTCCTCCTCGGCCCGCTTC
Organism: Acidobacteriota bacterium; assembly: GCA_029863825.1. GTDB lineage: Bacteria > Acidobacteriota > Thermoanaerobaculia > Multivoradales > JAHEKO01 > JAOTUP01. The sequence continues at coordinate 2,023 of JAOTUP010000400.1, forward strand.
CTCGATCGACAACGAGATGCGTGCCTCGTGGTCCGCCGGAGCAGCTGCGGCGCGGCCGGGGTCGCCGGCAAAGCCCCAGGACTGGGCACCGCCCGGGCGCGAGCCGAAAAGCGTCTCGAAGAAGGAGCTGAACTCCGAGCCGCCGAGATCGAACTCCACCCGCTGCGCGTCTCCGCCTGGCGCGCCGAAGCCGAACTGCGAAAACAGATCTTCGAAGCCCGGCGGTGGGGCGCCGCTGCGTTGAGCCTGCTTCCAGGCTGAACCGAAGCGGTCGTACTTGGCGCGTTTGTCGCGATCTTTGAGAACCTCGTGCGCCTCGTTGATCTCCTTGAACCGGGTCTCCGCCTCGGCATCCTTGTTGATGTCCGGGTGGTACTTGCGGGCGAGCTTGCGATACGCCTTCTGAATGTCGTCCTGAGACGCTTTCTTGCCGACCCCAAGAGTCGCGTAGTAGTCCTTGTATTCCAATTCGACACCTTTCCTGGGCGGCGTGCGCACCGCCGGACGACGGAAGGTCGGCGACGGTCGCGCAAGCGCAAATGTATGACGAGAGAATCTTAGTCTCTCGCCATCATATTTCCAAAACCATTCGTGGAGCGCTTTCATTCCCGTCGGACTTCGGTGATCGGAGCGGGGAGTCCGGATGTGGTGATCGAGTGTGAGGATGGGGGCGTCCGGGCAGATATAGTGAGTCTTTCGGGGAGGGCGAGGCGAGACCGATGATGCACAAAGAGCTCGTGGTGGTCACCGGGAAGGGCGGCGTCGGCAAGAGCACGGTGGCTGCCGCGCTCGGTACCGCGGCGGCGAGGCATCGGCGGACTCTGGTGCTCGAGGTCGACCCGCGGGAGAACGTGCACCAGATGCTGGGGACGCCGCCGTCGGGAGGCGAGCTGGTCGGCGTGGCGCCGAATCTGTGGCTCCAAAACCTGCGACCGATGGAGGTCGTCGACCGCATCATTCGCGACCGCGTGCCGCTCGAAGCGGTCGTTCGCAGGGTCTT
>JAOTUP010000402.1 GCA_029863825.1 Acidobacteriota bacterium
AGCTCGGTGAGTGCCGTTAGGCTGGAGGAAGGTCAGCTATCAGAGGCGGCTAAACTCGACTCCTGCACATGCTGACCCGAACGAGCGGATAGTTGCCTAGATCTCCCGCCGGGTTCTGCCGTAAGATTCTTACGTCCCGTGCTATACTTGCCCGATGTCGAACCCGTACCCGCGCCACCACGCACGATCCGTGGGAGGCCTCTTTGGAATCGGGTTGCTGCTCCTCGCGCTTTCGGGCTGCGACAAGGGTCGCGAGTTCCCAGCCGGGTATCAGAGCCCGCCGGTGCCCTACGAGAGGCTCGCCTCGAAGGCCTCTCAGCAGACAGGCAGGCAGCTGTTCGAGCTCCACTGCTCTCAGTGCCATGGCGAGAACGCTGACGGCAAGGGCACCATCCGGCGCTCTCTTTCCTCCAAGCCTGTCGACTTCACGAGTTTGGAGTGGCGGCAGCAAGTGACGCCGGAATGGGTGTACTACGTGATTCTGGAGGGTCGCAAGCACACTGCGATGGCCGGATGGGGCACGAAGCTACCCGACGAGGCGAGCTGGGATCTGACTGCCTTCGTCCTCTCGGTGACGGATGGTCGGCACGGACCACAGCCCCCCTCCTGAGCGGTTCTGAGGACGTCCGGGCGACTGCTCCTAACTCGAGGGGTCGAGGAGCCCTCGAGCAGTGCATCCGACCTTCCGATGTCGCGGAAGATGAGCCGTGTGCCGTCGATTCGTCGGTAGACCGTCAGGTATTTGCCAGAGCTGGCCGACGTGCCCGAAGCCTCGTCGATGGGTTGCCCGCCGGGTCGCCCCGGCGCCTTCATCGGTCACGCTGCCAGGCTGGATCTCGGGGCCGGTGGCGAGCGTCGTTCGAATCTGGATCGCTGGCGCCTGCGCGATGGCTCACACCAGCGGCAGCTCGCCGAGCAGGTTGCTGATTGCGGCTTCCACGTCGCTGTCGGTGAACTGGTCGTTGGGGTCGTCGGCGGTGAGCCGGTATCGCAGTTCGCCGTCGGCAGCGTAAATAAAAACCGCCGGGATGCTCAGGAGATCGAGTTTCTCGAACGCATCCGCCGTGTTCTCGGTGATCAGGTAGTTGGCGAATACCGCGCGCTGCCCCTCGAGAAAGCGGCGAGCGGAGGCCACGGCCTGCTCGTCCCCCGGATCGTCGAGACAGACGGAGACGAAGGTCACGCCCTCGGCCTCGTAGCGATGGAACAGCTCGACCATGTGTGGGAAGCGCTCGATGCACGGGATGCACCATGTGGCCCACATGTCGACAACGGCGATTCGGCCCTCGAGACGAGCGAGCTCGATTCGCCACTCCTCGACGGTCACCGGCCTGAGCTCGACCGCCGCGGCATCACGACCGGTCGCCGCAGGCGGCGCGTCGGCTGCCGGTCCGGCGCAGGCAATCATCGCCACGATCACGGTGGCGAGTGCCGAGTGTCGCAGCAGGGTCGGGCGGCGCGGAAGGGGCACAGGCCGCTAGCCGTCCGCTCGCTGGTACTCGACGGAGCACCCGTGAGAGCGAGTTTCAGCCACCGGCACCTCGTCGCCGGCAGAGAGAGCCGCCACCGCATCGCGGACATAGAAATCTGTCGGTTCCCCACGCGTGTAATTGACGGTGCCGTCCCGGCGCTTGGACGCCGGCGAGTTGTGGATGAGTCCCATGTAGGCCAACCTGCGGTCCTTGCCGAAGACGAAATACTCGGGAGTGGTCGTGGCGCCGAGCCGGCGACCGAGCGCCTGGCTCTCGTCGAACACATAGGTAAAGTTGTAGCCGTTGGCGAGGGCGTGCTCCTTCATCGCCGGCAATCGATCATCGTCGCGATGATTGACGCTCACGCCGACGAAGCGGACGCTCTGCCCCTCGAGCTCGTCGACGAGCGCCACGAGATCCGCGTCCATGCCCTTCACCCACGGGCAGTGATTGGCAAGGAACACCAGCACGACGATGTCTTCCTCGAGGTCATCCGAAGAGAGTGTGGAGCCATCGGTGGCGGGAAGGTCGCTGAACTCGGGCATCGGCGCCCCGATGTCGACGACTGCGTTGTACTGGCCGGCAGATGCAACCGCGGAGCCGAGGATGAGAAGACCGACAAGGCAAACGAACATCCGAGTGAGCTTTTTCGTCATCATGTACCTCCTTCGCCGCCGCATCTTACCTGCTGAACGATCCCGTCAACGGATAGCGCGCGACGCCGTCGTGCCTGGAACTTCTTTGCAGTGTCTGGATGGCGCCACGGTGCTCAAACTGTCTCGGACGTCTGACTGACGGCGTCATTGCGAGATTGGCGGTTCCTCCGCCGAGCCCACTTCGAGAGCACGACGTGGGTAGGGAGGTAAAGCACCAGCGGAAGGGCGACGATTTCGACCAGGGCGAAGAGCCCGGCCGGGATGAGCGTCTGCTCGATGCCGAACGGTTTCCAGATCCAATTGATGTTGTCCGCCGGATCGGTCAGCCAGAAAGTGAGTGGAATGAGAGCGCAGGTGAGGGCGGTTTGGAGCTTCCATCCGCGTTCGTCATAGCCGAGGCGGGCGATCGCCCAGAGGATGAGCAGCGGCACGAAGACGTGGAAAAGCGACAGCAGACGCAAACCGATCGGGACGGACGAGTCGAACATGTATTCGGTGCCGCCGATGATGTGGAGGCCGAAGAGCAGCCGGCCGCTGATATCGACGAGCCAGAGACCCTGGATCACCAGGACGCCGACCGCCTGAGAGGCGAACAGGAGCGGGCTTTCGAGCCAGACTGCCAAGCCAATGACGAGATTGGCGATGTCGCACAGCCAGAGGAAATTCTGCCAGCCATGGCCGTGCCAGTAGGCAGGGATCCAGATGAGAAGGAATAGCGTGTACGCGAGCTTGATCCCGAGCGGCATGCGCGGCACGGTCAGCTTTCGAGAATCGCGTCCTGGCGGAGCTTGTCGGCGGCTTTGGAGTACGGAGCTTCGGTGAGGATGCGGTTGATCCGGTCGAGAGCCTTGGCGTGGTCGCCGACACGCTGATAAAGC
>JAOTUP010000403.1 GCA_029863825.1 Acidobacteriota bacterium
TCCCTCCCGCTGAGCGACGCCGGCCTCTCTTGCCCCCATCACTGTGGTTTTCGCGCCACCGAACGTGCCTTACGGCCGACGATCAAGAAGCCGCCGATCAGCAGGATAACAAAGACCACCGTCAGCCATCCCAGATGTCGGTCGATAAAGCTTTTTGCCATCTCACCGAAAAAGTACACGAGCGCCGCGACGGCGAAAAAGCGCAGGCTCCGCGAGACGAGCGAGGCGAAGACGAAGATCCTGAAGTCGATGGCAAACGCGCCGCCAGACAGCGTGAAGAGCTTGTAGGGCAATGGCGTCAGACCCGCGATCCCTGTCGCCCAAGCATTGTAGCGATTGTAGTACGCGTGAACGGCATTGATCTTTCCCTCGCTGAACAGGCGCCTCAGCAAGGGTCGTCCACCCCAGAAACCAATGCCGTACCCGGCGATCCCTCCGACAACAGAACCGGCAGAGCAGACACCGGCGAACCAGAACGAGAGCTCCGGCTTACCCAGACAGAGTGGAATCAACAAGACATCCGGAGGGATCGGGAAGAAGCTGCTCTCGAGGAAGGAGACTGCGAACAGCGACCAAGCGGCATTCGGGCCCTGGGCGAGCGCTTCGACCCAGTGGAGCAATCCGCCCATCAGATCCCGGGCACGTCCCAGCAGCTCTTGGACGGCAGCCACGTCAGCGCTCCTGCCAGCCGTGCCGACCGAGAAGCGGTACGAAGACAACGCCCTCGCCCTCGTTCCTCTGAGTGCCGCCGCCACGCAAACGCCGATAGGTGATCAGCCGTTGCGACGCGCGGTCACCAACCGGGACGACCATCAAGCCACCGACGGCAAGTTGACTGAGCAACGGCTTCGGGGCTTCAGGAGCTCCCGCCGTGACCAAGATGCGATCGAACGGCGCGCACTCGCTCCATCCCACGGTGCCGTCGAACGTCTGGATCTTCACATTGCCGATCCCCAGGTCACGCAGTCGCGCTCCAGCCATCTGGGCCAGTTCGGCCACGAGCTCGAGGCTGTATACCCAACGCGCAAGCTGCGCCAGGACGGCGGTCTGGTATCCACTGCCTGTGCCGACCTCCAGGACAGTGTGCTCAGGGCTCAGCTTCAGCATTTCGGTCATGCGCGCCACGACATATGGCTGGGAGATCGTCTGTCCCGCCTCGATGGGCAGTGCAAAGTCACCGTACGCTTGCTGCTTCAGGTGCTGCTTGACGAATCGATGCCGCGGCACCGCCAACATCGCCGCCAACACCCTCTCGTCCCGCACTCCATGAGCCCGAAGATCACGCACCAAGCGCTTGCGCTGAAACTCGTACTCCCGCTGCATCAATCGCGCTCCTCCGGCTCACCCTTGATTCCGTTCAAGCCGCGGAGAAGCCACTCATACGAGTCCAAGCCTCGATAGTCCGTCAGATCGAGATGCAGGGGCGTGATCGAAATGCGGCCCTGTGAGACGGCCTGATGATCTGTGCCTTCGTCGTTCTTCCATTTCGGCGTTCCGGCGATCCAAAAATACCGGCGCCCCCTCGGGTCCTTCTTCTCGACCACCGACTGCTTGTAGACGCGATGCCCGAGCTTCGTGAAGCTTATCCCCGTCACTTCGCCGGCGGGAATATTGACATTGAGGAGGAGATCCTTCGGCAGCTTTCTCGCGCACAGCAACTCGACGAAAGCACGGGCGAACCCTGCAGCGGCAGCAAACGAGAAGTTCTCCGCCACCTCCTGGCTGAATGCGACCGAAGGGATCCCCAGCAGGGTTCCCTCGAAGGTCGCGCTCACGGTGCCCGAGTACGTCACATCGTCGCCCAGGTTGAAGCCGAAGTTGATTCCGGAGACGATGAGATCCGGGGGGTTATCCGCCAACAACCACAAGACGCCGAGATTGACGCAATCAGTCGGCGTCCCGTCCACCGAATAGACGTCCTCTTCGATCCTCTGCATTCGCAGCGGTCGCTGCAGCGTCAGCGAGTGGCCGCTGGCACTCTGTTCACGGTCCGGAGCCACGACGATGACTTCGGCAAGAGTCCTGAGCTCTGCCGCCAGCAAACGGATACCTTCAGAGTAGACGCCGTCGTCGTTGGTGACGAGAATGCGCTTCAAGCAACCTCCTCGCTCATAGCCCGGGGGCAGCTCCTTTCCGGCGACTCTCCCGCGTGTCGCTAGCGGAGGTACGTGCCGACGATTGGCTGCAGAGCGTCACGCGTCTCCTTTGGGATCCGATCCGGCTCCGTGATCAGTGACTCGCGGAGGATCCCCGCAAACGGACTCTTCTTCTGTTCGTCGATCAGGCGGATGGTGTTGCGAACCGCGTCTTGTGCCGTGCGAACATTTTGTTGAATGACTTCCATCACCGCAATACCGCTGACGTCTGCCTCGTCTTCGTGCCAGCAGTCGTAGTCGGTGACCATAGCCATCGTGGCGTAGCTCATCTCGGCCTCGCGGGCCAACTTTGCTTCCTGCAGGTTGGTCATGCCGATGATGTCGAAGCCGCGTGACCGATATGCCTCAGATTCCGCGCGAGTGGAGAACATCGGCCCCTCCATGCACACATACGTACCCCCATCGTGAACCGTCGCGCCGGCCTCCCTGGCGCCCTTGGACATCCATTGGGCGAGATCGGCGCACACGGGTTGAGCGAAAGACACGTGAGCCACCAGTCCGTTGCCGAAGAAGGTCTCGACGCGATGTCGAGTTCGATCGTAGAACTGGGTCGGAATCACGATATGTGTCGGTGCATACTCTTCCCTCAGCGATCCGACTGCCGACACCGACACGATCCACTCCACCCCCAGAACCTTCATGCCGTAAAGGTTGGCACGATAGTTCAGCTCCGACGGCAAAAGACGATGTCCCCGTCCATGCCGCGGCAGGAAGGCAACCGTCTTGTCTTCGAGGCGACCAATGACGTACTCGTCTGAGGGTTCGCCGAACGGCGTCTCGACCCTCAGCTTTTCGATGACTTCCAAGCCTTCCATCTCATAG
>JAOTUP010000404.1 GCA_029863825.1 Acidobacteriota bacterium
CCGGGTAGGCCTCGACGAGTCGGCCTTTTTTGCGCGCAACGTGCTCGACCGCCGCCCTGATAAGGGCGCGGGCCACGCCGCGATTCCGAAAGTCGCGGCGGACGAAGAAGCAGGTGATCGACCACACCGGCGCGTCATCGAGGGTTTTCAGCATGCGCGATCTGGTGAGCACGGGGTAGTTCTTTCGCGGCTCGACCGCTATCCATCCCACCGGCTCGCGGCCGGCGAAGGCGATGAGGCCGGGTCTGGCACCCGAGTCCACGTACGCTCTCATCGCCCGCCGGTTGGTCTCGCCCTTCTGAGAGTCCCACTCCGAGCGCTTGACTTTCCACCACATACACCAGCAGCCGCCACATGCACCTCGCTCGCCGAAGAGACGATCGAAGTACTTCCAGCGGCTGGGAGTCAGTGGTCTGACTCGCAGGTCATGGTCGGATAGCATGGCCACAGGATAGCGGATTCCACCCAGCGTTCGGCATCCTCTCAGCGCATGCGAATCAGCGTCGTCATCCCGACGTACAATCGCGCCTCCCTCCTCGGACGGGCGCTGGCTTCAGCGTACGCGCAGACCGCTCTGCCGGCCGAGGTCATCGTCGTGGACGACGGCTCGACCGATGGAACCGCCGAGCTGGTGCGTGAGCACTTCCCCAGTGCGAAGTACTGCTTCCAGGAGAATCGGGGTGTCAGCGCAGCAAGAAATCGCGGCATCGGGCTGGCAACGGGGAGCTGGATCGCCTTGCTGGACTCGGATGACGAATGGCGACCGGAGAAGCTCGAGAGACAAAGCGCCGAGCTGGCGGCCAATCCCGACTACGGCCTCTGCCACTGCGATGAGGTCTGGATGCGATCTGGCAGGCGGGTGAACGCGGGCTCGAGACACGTGAAGGCTGGCGGTCACATCTTTCGCCGGTGCCTGCCGCTGTGTGCGATCTCGCCGTCGGCGGCGATGATCCGGCGACGAGTCTTCGATGAGATCGGTGGATTCGACGAGAGCCTGCCGGCGTGCGAAGACTATGATTTCTGGTTGCGCTATTGTGCCCGCTATCCGGTCCTCTACGTCGATGAGAAACTAGTGATCAAGCACGGTGGGCGGCGCGATCAGCTGTCGCAGGCGGTTGAGGGACTGGACAGGTTTCGCATTCGGGCTCTCGAGAAGATCCTCTCGGCCGGCGCCCTCGGTGCTCCCGACAGCCGCGCGGCTCGTCGCATGCTGATCCAGAAGATACGGATCTACGCGGCGGGCGCGGCCAAACGTGGTCGCGATCAAGAGGCGGATGCGCTCCTCGCACGCGCACAGGTGCATTGCGAGGTACTCGCGCAGGCAAAGGAGGGCCGCGCGTGACGAATCTGGTCGTGGCGATGCCGGCGGAGGCGCGACCGCTTATCGAGTTTTTCAACCTGCGCAAGTCCGGCTCGCTGTCGTCGTCGAAGGTCTTTGCAGGCGAGGGCGTGTGGCTCGTGATCTCGGGCGTCGGCGCGCGCGCGGCACGACTCGCCGTCGAGCGACTTTCCTCGCGAACCGGCCCGTACGTGGACAGGTGCTGGGTCAATGTTGGTGTCGCGGGTCACGCCGATCACGAACTGGGTCGCGCCTTCCTGGCGGCGAAGATCGAAGACGCGACCACGGGGCGATCATGGTCACCTCAGGTCGACTTTCCGCACGGTCTGCCAACGGCTGAGGTGCGCACGGTGGCACGGCCCGAGCAACGCTACGACGAAGATGTTCTCTACGACATGGAGGCGGCGGCTTTCTATGAGACAGCGATTCGCTTCTCTCCGCGAGAAAAGGTGCACGTTCTCAAGATCGTCTCCGACAATCTGCGTCGACCGGTGGAAACGGTGACCGCCGAGGCGGCGAGCCAATTGGTGAATCAGCAGCTGCCCGCCGTGGAGCGGTTGCTGACACAGCTCGAGCGCCTGAGCGCCGTTGGCTGAGCTCCAGTCGAGTGAGGTTCGCTGTAATTTTCAGACGGCGACGCCTCGCGGTTCTTCGCGTAGTGAGGGCTGAGTCCGGCTAGGCTGGTGACCGTTCTTCGGGGAGTCGATGGAGAGTGATTCGGCTCTCATCCGGCTCCGAATGGATTCCGATTGCTACACTGCGCTCAAGCAGATGCCGTTGAATTCCGAGCTCGAGTTGGTGATCGGAAGCCGCTTCGAAGATCTGGAGCTGGTCGATCTGGTGATGGACTTCGCTTGCGGTTACCTCGCGATGGCGGAGCCGGAGCGGGCCTATGTGAGTCTTGCCGTGAGGGAAGCGACCGCCAACGCGGTGGGGCACGGACATCAGATGGATGCGAGCAAGCGGGTCACGATCAGCATTCGACTCGACGATGAGCTGCTCACGGTAACGGTGCGGGACTCCGGCGGTGGCTTCGATGTGTCGGCGCTGCCCAATCCCCTGGATCCTTCGAACCTGCTCAAGTCGGCCGGCCGCGGAATCTTCTTGATGCGGCAGTTCATGGATCAGGTTTCGTTCCGCTTTCCGTCAGCGGGCGGTACGGTCGTGGAGATGAGCCATCGGGTAACGCACGGTTCCGTTACGCCTCCCGGACAGTCCGCACACTGATCGCAGTACGTCCGAGGCGTGAGGTGACGCTCTCATCTCAGAGGCTCAAATCTCACGCGTCTTCCAGGTGCCACGTCTGAACACAAGAGTGGCCACGAGCGCCATGAGCGACTCCGCCACGGCGATGGCGATGAATACGCCAGTGGGACCCAGTCCGACCGGCCGGGCCAGCGTGTAGGCGAGCGGGATTTGGAAGAGCCAGAAGCAGAAGATGTTGATGTAGGTTGGCGTGACCGTGTCGCCGGCGCCATTGAACGCCTGGACGACGACCATGCCGAGGGCATAGAAGACGTAGCCATAGCTCACGATTCGCAGGCAGCTGACGCCAAAGAAGATGATACGCGGATCGGATGTGAAGAGGGTAATGAAGAACTCGGCGAAGATGATGAAGGATATGCCAACCGAGCCGA
>JAOTUP010000405.1 GCA_029863825.1 Acidobacteriota bacterium
GTGATCGGCGAGGAGAGGATCGAGCGCCGCGGCAGCACGGTGGAGATCTGGATGACCTCGGTGCGGAGTCACTTCACGCCCGAACGCGTCGAGATCAAGAAGGGCGATCACGTGATCTGGCATATCACCAACATCGAGAGCGCCAAGGACGCGACCCACGGCTTCGCCTTGCCTGGCTACAACATCAATCTGAGTCTCGAGCCGGGCGAGTCGACGACCATCGAGTTCGATGCCGATATAGGAGGTGTCTTCACCTACTACTGTTCCGAGTTTTGCTCGGCTCTTCACCTGGAGATGGTGGGGTACTTTCTGGTCGAGCCTTAAGCATTCCCTCCCGGGGTGAGAGAATGAGGCGTGCCCTGCTCTCTCACCCCAGTGCGTTCACCATGACGAAACTCGAAAGGCTTATCGGGCCTCGTGTGTCTCTGAGGCAGATGTCAAGAGGGCGGGCGCAGTTCCTGCTGCCGACGATCCTGCTCGGTCTGGCGGTGTTGCTTCTGGCCATCTCGGTTTTGCTGCCGTACTGGAAGATGCGGCTCAACGCGCCGCAGTACCCGAACGGCCTTCGGGTCACTGCCTATCTGAATCGCCTCGAGGGCGACGTCCGCGAGATCGATGGCCTCAATCATTACATTGGCATGAGGCCGTTGGCTGAAGCGGCGCAGCTCGAGCGATCTTTGTCCATCGTCGCGGTCATCTCGCTTGCCATGCTGGTTGCCGGTGCCATCTACATCCACAACCGTTGGGCTGCCGTGCTGAGCCTGCCCGCCTTGCTGTTCCCATTCATCTTTCTCGGCGATCTCCAGTTCTGGTTGGCGAGATTCGGTACCAACCTCGACCCGACAGCTCCGCTCAGCTCGTCGATCGAACCGTTCATCCCGCCCGTCTTGGGCAAAGGTTTCGTTGGGCAGTTCTCGACCGTCGCCACGCCGGGCGCCGGGCTCATTCTGGCGGCGATCGCCTCCTGCACGGTGCTTCTGGGTCTGTACTTTCATCGGCGGGCGTACAAACCGCTGGTCGAAGTGCAGAGGACGGTTCTCGAGGGTGACTTCTAGGTCGGTTGCCGGCCGCCGGCTGCCGCGCGGAGCCGGCAGATTCCTGCGCTCGGCAATTGCTGTGTGGTTGGTCGTGGCAGTCTTCGCCGGTGGATCGGCGAAGGCGCGCGAATGGACCGTGTCATCGTCCGGCGCACCGCTATCCCTCGAGGAAACGCTTCGCCGAGCGGCTTCCGGAGATCGGGTGACGGTTGTCGGAGGGACCCACGCCGGCCCCCTAGTGCTCGACAGGTCAATCGAGCTCGTCGGGCATGACTGGCCGGTGATCGAGGGGAACGGACGTGGGACCGTGATCTCGCTTACGGCAGCGGATGTCCGCATCACCGGCTTGGTCATTCGCGGCAGTGGCGCCTCACTGGACCAGGAAAACTCCGGCATTGCCGCGGACGAGGCTCCGGGCAGCGAGATCACCGGTAATCGATTCGAGGACGTGCTCTTCGGCGTGTACCTGAGAAAGTCTCCGGGCAGCCTCGTGGCGGAGAATGAGATACGCAGCAAGCGTCTCGAGATTCCGCGTCGGGGTGATGCGATCCGAGTTTGGTACAGCAACGATGTCCGTTTAGAGGACAATCGCGTCACTGATGCCCGCGATGTCGTCCTCTGGTACTCGGAGCGCCTCACCGTGCACCGCAACACGGTGTCGGGTGGACGCTACGGGCTACATTTCATGTACTGCGACGATGCGTCGATCGAGGGAAACCTGCTCAAGGACAATTCCGTGGGCGCTTTCCTCATGTATTCGCGGCGCCTGCGACTCATCCACAACACGATCGTCGGCAATCACGGACCGAGCGGCTTCGGGATCGGGCTTAAGGACATGGACGATGCCCAGGTGCGGGAAAATCGCTTCATCGGCAATCGGGTCGGAGTGTTCCTGGACAATAGCCCCCGCGAGACTGGGAGCTCGGTGGACATTGGCCTCAATCTGATCGCGGGCAATGACATCGGCGTATCGCTTCTTCCCAACGTGAAGCGAGGACGTTTCTTCGGCAACAGCTTCGTTGAGAACCAGCAGCAGGTCGAGATTGCCGGCGGCGGAGGAGACCCGCTCGACAATGAATGGAGAGAGAACTTCTGGAGTGACTACGTCGGTTACGACGGCGATGCCGATGGCACCGGAGACGTGGCATATCGCGCCGACAGGTTGTTCGAGGACCTGGCCGATCGACAGCCGGCGCTGAAGCTGTTTCTCCACAGTCCTGCCAAAGACGCTCTGGAGCTGGCTGCCCGTACGCTGCCGCTCATCCGGCCGCGCCCGAAACTCACGGATGAGCGGCCCCGGATGCGACCACATGACCCCGACAACTGCCCGTCTGCAATGAGCACGGGAGGAAACGTTTTCGGTCCTCTTGGCGCGAGTTTCATCTTCGTCGGGGGAGCGCTCTTGCTGTTGCCCGGTGCCGTGCGTCGAGGTGTCGGTCAAGAGAGCGGCGACGTTGAGGACGGAGACGAATCCCAGTCGAAGCGGGAACCGTCGATTCGCGTGGTCGGGCTGACAAAGCGCTTCGGCCATCAAGCAGCTCTCCGAAACGTCAGCTTCGAGATCCGCGAAGGAGAATCGGTTGCGGTGTGGGGACCGAATGGGGCCGGCAAGACGACGCTCTTGCGGGTTCTTCTGGGTGTGATCCCCCGTGTCGGCACGGTCACCGTTGCAGGAGTGGATCCATGGCGACGAGGCAAGACGGCGCGGGCGCGAATCGGGTTCGTGCCGCAGGAGGTATCACTGCAGCGAGAGATGCGAGTCGACGAGACGTTGGCGTTCTTCTCCGCTCTGAGGAGCGCTCACCCCGAAAGGCCGCGGCAGCTTGTCGAGGACCTCGGTCTGCTCAAAGAGGTCGGGAAGAAAGTCGGAGAGCTATCCGGCGGGCAGAGACAGCGTCTGGTTCTGGCCCTGGCCCTGCTCTCGGATCCG
>JAOTUP010000406.1 GCA_029863825.1 Acidobacteriota bacterium
GGACCGGCAAGCCTCTCGAAGGCCACCGGCGGACCGCCCGAGCGATACCCGTCGACGACTCGCTCGACGAGGTCGGCCAGATCTCCCCGTCGCGGATTGATCGCCGGAATGCGACTGTAGGCCGAAAAGTCGGAGACGATCTGCTGCAGCTCCCCCACCTGGCGCAGAATGTTCGACGTGCACTGATCCAGCGTTCTCCCGAGATCGCCCCGGCCGCTCCGCCAGACTTCTCGCAGGTGCTCGGTCGAAAGCCGAATTGGCGTCAGAGGGTTCTTGACTTCATGCGCGATCATCCGCGCCATCTCCGCCCAGGCCTCGAGACGCTGCCCGCGCAAAACTTCAGTGACATCCTCGATCACGAAGAGCGCGGCCGGCTCTCCGGAGCCGGCAAGCGGCACCCAGATCAGTGTCCATTCCGCTTCATTGTCGTCCAGGCCGCTGAGGCTCACGGTCTTCTGCGCCAAGCGGTCACTTGCCGCCGTCACAAAGGCGGCGACGCTCGCCAGCCGATCCTCTCTGCCGAGTGCATCGGTGAGCGACTCGCCGATAGTAATCCCCAAGAGCTCGTGCGCGGTGCGATTCAAGAGCAGCACGCGACCTAGGTGATCGACGGAAACAACGCCCGATGTGATGTTGTCGATCATCCGATCCACAACCTGCTTTTCGCGCAGCAGCTCAGACCGAGCGGCAGCGATTCGCTGTGCCATCTCGTCAATGGCGTCGACCAGTGTCACCAGCTCGCTGTCGTTGGCCTCCACTTCGATTGACGGCGCGCCCGCGGCGATCGCCTGAGTGCCCTCGACTATCTTCAGAAGCGGGCGGGTAAAACTCGTCCCCACCCGTCTGCCGAGGAGTGCCAGCAGAAGCGCCACCGCCGCACCCGCCAGCAGGACGCGGCGTCGAATCGCCGCCATGTCCTCGGCCGCCGCAACTTCTTGCGCCAGCAACGGTGTCGACACGAAGAGCCCGGCATCGTCGAGTGGCGCACCCGGCGCTTCCAGCGGCGCGTAGAACTCCTCGTAGACAGCACCACCCGCCCGCGTCGTGCGCGACGCCAAATCCGCGCCTTCGAGAGCGATGCGGGCGAAAACCTCACCCGGGATCCTCTGCGGCAGTAGTCCCGAGGAGAAGAGCTCGCCCTTGCTGGATGCCGACAGCCGACTTCCCCAGTAGAGGTTGACCTCGTGGTGCACGACGTGCGACAGCCACACAAGCACATCGTCGCCCACCGCGGTCTCGAGACCAAAGCCCGGTTCGAGCGAGAATACGTAGTCGCCCAGGATCCTCTGAGCCGATTCGAGGGCGGCTTCGCTTGCCGCCCTTTGCTCGCGTTCGAGCCGCTCCGCGAACACACGCAGCACCAGGACATTGATGAGCACGATCGGCACGATCAACAGGACCGTGTAGAGAACAACGAGGCGTGTGGAGAAGGATCGCCAGCCCAGGCGCACGGCCCGGCGACGCGTCACTTCACTCAATGAGAAGACAAACCACAGAGCCCCGGCGGTGAGGACGAGTATCAGCGGCCCCGCCGCATGAGTCGCAACCCTCTCGATCCCGGTCAGCGGCGTCGGGATCGGCAGCAGGAGCACTCTTTTGACGCCCGCCTCCTCGTCGACGAAGGTTCGTGCCCAGCCTCCCGGAATCAACAGGCGTGCCGGCACAGCCGACCGTTGCAGATCGACCGCCCCCTTCCACGGCGGGACCAGCACCGAGCCATCGGCGCCATAAACGCCGAGCAACACGTCGGCCGGTAACTCCGGCAGATCCGCCAGCAGATCCGATCGCCGGCGAAGCAGACCCTCGGCCAGAGTCGACAGCACCGAGCCACCGGAGCGAAAGCCCGGGCGTAGGAAAAGTCGATATTCGACGGTTGTCCAGGAACCGGCGCCCAGCGTCAGGGAGCCGCGGCCAACTATGCTCGCTCCCTCCCACCCCGGCAGCTCCGAGGCAGTCCGCCGCTGGGTCGCGTCGTCGAGCTGCCCGACCCGGGCAGCCGGCACTCCATACGCAAAGGAGGACAAGGGCGCATCGGGCGGACCCACCACGACTCGCGAAAGGCGACCTATTTGCGCCAACGGCGACTGCCTCCAGACCGCAAACGCGAGATCCTCGGGCTCGAGGGCCTGCGGATCTCCAACCGTCAGGCTCTCGAGCGCCAGTTCATCGAAGAATGCCGCCGCCGACGCCGCCACGTCTTCGAGCTCCACCGTGCTCGGCGGCGCAAGCTCGTCCTCGACGACAGCACGGAGCCGCCGCTCCAACGCCTGGTGATATGCCAGCTCCCACGCGATGGCGGCGATGAGCGCCGCGAGCAGGCATCCCGTCACCACACCGACCCCGGGCTCGGACCATCCGCCCTGCTTCGCCCACGCGACCGCAAAGTACGTCCCCAGCAGCAGCAAAGCCAACCCACCGAGCGTCCAGCCATGGATCGCCGCCGCGATCATCAGAACCGCCATCCCGACAAGGCCCCACCGCGATGGCAGGTGATTCCCACCACCACCGCGAATCCAGCGCAGCGATCCGATGACGAGAGTGAACAGGGAGACGCGCAGCACGACGGCTTCCGGCGTTCCAAAGAACACGGAGCCCAGGTCCAGAGACGGATCGAGGCGCAACAAGAGGCCCGACGCGGCCAGCGAGACGACGGCGAGGACCGAAGCCTGGATTCCCCAAAGACTTCGCCACGCTGCACTCCCGGGTTGCGATCCCCGAGGCGGCAACGCACCCAGTACAAGCCCGAGGCCGAACGGAGCGAACAGCCAGGGCGACAGCGGCCATGCGAGGCTCGCCAGCACCGCCGCCGCAAGAAACGCGATGACGCTCGGACTGCCGGAGCTGCCGTGCGCCGCGAGACGCATCGCCCCGGAAACGGCAACAGCTGCCGCCAGGAGGAGCGCTGCCCAGCGGCGCGGGCCGACCGGCCGTACGTGCCTCGGACCACCCCCGGCCTCCCGGATC
>JAOTUP010000407.1 GCA_029863825.1 Acidobacteriota bacterium
GTGGTCGGATGGACCGTCACCGAGCCGGCGACCGTCGAACTGTCGCACGCGGTGCGAGCCGTCGTCGACCGCGACGGCGCAATCCTGGCGCACGGCGCGACGCCGAGCGTGGAACTCGGGCGGAGTCCTAGGTATTTCAGCCTCGAGACATAACACGCCGGGCAGGACCGATGGGACGGAGATCTGAGCACCAGACTTCGCGCTGATGCGAGTCGAGCTCGTAGAGTGTCACGCACTGTCGCTCGTCGCTGATAGCGTCACGGGCGTGACAGACGGAGACGACTCAGCGCTCGACGCGTTCAGCCCACTGGTCGGCGACTGGTTCCGCGAGCGGCTCGGAAAGCCGACCGAAGCCCAGCGTCGCGCCTGGCCTCTCATCGCCACCGGGCGCAACGTTTTGGTCACCGCCCCGACCGGCAGCGGCAAGACACTGACCGCGTTTCTGTGGGCGCTCGACCGCCTGCTGACCGGCGCCTGGGCCGGCGGACGAGTGCAAGTGCTCTATGTCTCGCCATTGAAAGCACTCAACACGGACATCCGGCGCAATCTCCTGATACCGCTCGCCGAGCTGGAGGCAGTGTTCGCCCAGGCCGACGTTACGACCCAGCCGGTGCGGGTCAGGACCCGCAGTGGTGACACGCCGACCCGCGAGCGCCAGGCGATGCTCAGGCACCCGCCGGAGATTCTGATCACCACGCCCGAGAGCCTGAACCTGCTGGTGACCTCGCCGCGTGGACGGATGCTCCTGGGCGGCCTCGAGACGGTCATCCTCGACGAGATCCATGCGGTGGCCGGCTCCAAGCGAGGCGTGCACCTCATCACCGCCGTCGATCGGCTGGTCGACATAGCGGGAGACTTCCAGCGCCTGGCGCTTTCGGCCACGGTCAAGCCGGTCGAGACGATGGCGCGCTTCGTGGGAGGGTACGAGCTCGAAGGTCGTCCAGGATCGCGCGCCTTTCGGCCGCGCCGCGTCGAGGTCGTCGAGACGACCGCCGACAAGCGCTACGACATCGAGGTCTGTCCGCCGCAGGCGGTGGCGCGAAAGGCGCGGCCTGCGGACGACCTCAAGGCATCGACCGCCAATCTCTGGGAGAGCCTGGCCGGCGAGCTGGCACAGCGCATTCGCGTCAATCGGTCGACCCTGGTGTTTGCCAACAACCGGCGGACGACGGAGAAGCTCAGCCGGTTCCTCAACGAGAGCGAGGGACCGGGGTTCGTCTACTCACACCACGGCTCGCTGTCGCGCGAGATTCGAAGCATCGTCGAGAAGCGGCTCAAACGAGGTGAGCTGAAGGGCCTGGTGGCCACCAACTCGCTCGAGCTGGGCATCGACATCGGCGCGCTCGACGAGGTGCTCCTGGTCAAGACGCCGCCCACCGTCGCCTCAGCGGTGCAGCGCATCGGCCGCGCGGGTCATCGGGTCGGCGAAGTGAGCCGGGGTCGCTTCTTCCCGATTTTCGGCCGCGACCTCCTCGAGGCCGCCGTCGTTGCCCAGGCTGTCGAGGCGCACGACATCGAGGAGATCCGCCCGGTCGAAGGTGCACTCGACGTCCTGGCACAAGTGATCCTGGCGATGGCGGCCAACGATACCTGGCAGGTCGACGAGCTCTTCGATCGACTGCGTTCGAGCTACCCCTATCGCGATCTCAGCCGGCGGCAATTCGAGCTGGTGCTGGAGATGCTGACCGGCCGCTATGCCGACAGCCGGGTACGAGAGCTCGCACCGCGACTCACTTGGGATCGGGTCGACGACACGGTGAGCGGTCGGCCCGGCGCCGCCCGCTTGGTGTATCAGTCCGGCGGCACGATCCCCGATCGCGGCTACTTTCATCTCCGCCTCCACGACACCAAGGCCAAGCTCGGCGAGCTCGACGAGGAGTTCGTGTGGGAGCGCTCGCTCGGCGATACGTTCAGCTTCGGTGCCCAGAGCTGGCGCGTCCGTGGCATCAGTCACAACGACGTGCTGGTGTCTCCAATTGCCCGAAGTGCCGCCATGGCGCCGTTTTGGCGCGCCGAGGAGCGCGACCGGAGTTTTCATCTCTCATCGCGAATCGGCGAATTCCTGCAAACAGCCGAGTCGATCCTCGCGGGACGGGACGGCGGATCGCAGCTCGGGAAGCGGCTGCGCGAGCGCCACGCAATGAGCGGCGCGGCCGCCGACGCCTTAGTCGAGCTTCTCAAGCGTCAGCGCAGCGCCACCGGGAGGGAGCTTCCCCACCGGCGGCATCTGCTGGCTGAATGGGTGCGGAGCAAGGGGACCGGCGGGCAGCATCTCATCCTCCACACTGGCTGGGGCGGTCGGGTCAATCGGCCGCTGGCGATTGCGCTCGGCGCGGCGTGGGAGATCGAGAGCGGGACGCGGCCGCAGCTCGAGCACGACAATGACTGTGTGCTGCTGGCGGTTCCGGACGGCACCGGGATCGACGAGGTGCTGGAGCTGGTGCGCGCCGACAGTCTCGAAGACCTCGTGCGCCGACACCTCGAAACGACCGGGTTCTATGGTGCGCGGTTCCGCGAAAACGCCGGGCGGGCGCTGCTTCTACCGCGCTCCGGCGGTCGCTACCGGGTGCCTCTCTGGTTGCAGCGCGAGCGCGGCAAGAAGCTGCTGCAGGCGGTCGGCCGCTACGAGGACTTTCCCCTGGTAGTCGAGACCTGGCGCACCTGCTTGCGGGACGCCTTCGACCTCGAAGCCTTGAAGATGCTGCTCGACGAGCTGGCGGCAGGGGAGATTC
Organism: Acidobacteriota bacterium; assembly: GCA_029863825.1. Taxonomy (GTDB): domain Bacteria; phylum Acidobacteriota; class Thermoanaerobaculia; order Multivoradales; family JAHEKO01; genus JAOTUP01. The sequence continues at coordinate 2,733 of JAOTUP010000407.1, forward strand.
GGGTCAGCGAGACGACGACGGATCAGCCGTCACCTTTGGCTGGCGATCTCGTCTCGAAACAGACTAACCGGCTGATGTACGAAGACGACACGCCCGAAAGCGGGGGCTCGGGGCTGTCGCGAAGTCTGCTGCGCGAAATCGTCTTCGCGTCGAGTCTGCGGCCCGGGATCCCAGACTCGATCATCGCGCGTTTCGAAGCGAAGCTCCAGCGTCTGTCGCCCGGCTAC
>JAOTUP010000408.1 GCA_029863825.1 Acidobacteriota bacterium
GGAAATCGACCGCTGATGCCGGACGTGCTCTCGGACTATCTGCTCTGGCCGCTGCTGAAGATCGGCATCGTCCTGGCGGCAGTGATGGGCCTCATTACATACCTGGTTCTGGCTGAGCGCAAGATCCTCGGTTTCATGCAGGTGCGCCTGGGGCCGAACCGCGTTGGCCCGTGGGGGCTGCTGCAGCCGATCGCGGATGTGCTGAAACTCCTGGTCAAGGAAGATGTGATTCCCAACAAAGCGGTCAAGTGGGCGTTCGTTCTCGCGCCCTGCCTGGTCGTTGCGCCAGCGCTGATCATCATGTCGGTCATTCCGTTCGGGCCGCCCGGAGCGAGTCAGAAGGCGAACTGGTTCATTACCGACATCAACGTCGGCCTGTTGCTGGTCGTTGCCCTGGCAACAATCTCGGTCTACGGAATCATCATCGGTGGTTGGGCGTCGAACTCCAAGTTCTCACTTCTGGGCGGACTGCGCTCCGCGGCGCAGATGATCTCCTATGAGGTGCCCCAGGGCATCGCCCTCGTGGGACCACTTTTGCTCGCCGGAACGATGTCGCTCGTCGGCATCGTCGAAGCTCAAAGAGATGCCGGAATGTGGTTTGTCTTTCCGCAGATTCTGGCGTTCTTCATCTACTTCGTGGCCGGCGTCGCGGAGTCGAATCGCAATCCCTTCGACCTCCCGGAGGCCGAGTCCGAGCTGGTGGCTGGCTTCCACACCGAGTATTCGGGAATGCGCTTCGCGCTCTTCTTTCTCGGCGAGTACGCCAACATGATCGCCATCTCGGCGGTAGCGGTCACACTTTTCTGGGGCGGCTGGCTGCAACCGTTCTCCAGTGTGGAATGGCTTGGCTTCCTCGATTTCGGATTGCCTGCCGGCCCTTCCGGTGCTCTGTGGTTCACGCTCAAACTGTTCGTTTTTCTTTTTCTCTACATCTGGTTTCGCGGCACTTTTCCTCGCTACCGCTTCGACCAGTTGATGGATCTGGGATGGAAGTGGATGCTGCCGCTGTCGCTGTTCAACCTCTTCTTGACCGGCTTGCTGAAGATCGTGCTGTAGGGCCTCGTGTGATGACGGTTGTCCAGAGAGTTCTCCAGCGGTTCCTGTTGCTGGATCTGTTTGCCGGACTCAGCATCACCGGCAGATACTTGTTCAGGAAGAAAGTCACCATTCAGTATCCGGAGGCGAGACCGGAGCCGGCGCACCGTTTCCGCGGCATGTTTCGGCTGGATGAGGATCGCTGCATCAAGTGCACCTTGTGCGCTCGTGACTGTCCCATCGACATCATCTATATCGACTGGCATCAGGAGCTCAACCCGGAGACTGAGAAGAAAGAAAAGGTTCTCGACCGGTTCGATATCGACGTCCAGCGATGCATGTTCTGTGGGCTCTGTGAAGAGGCGTGTCCGACAGAGCCAAAGTCCATCTGGCTGACCAGCAAGACCTACGAGCTCGCGTCTTACGATCGCTGGAAGAACTTGTATGTCGATATCGACGAGCTCCAGGAATGGCGAGTTCGCCCGGAGTACACTGACGAGGAAGTCGAATGAGGAATGTGGGTCACGGATCACGACCGTGTCCGCACGGGATCTCGCATCCCTCATGGATGCGGGAACAGACTCCGAAGCTCGACTCAGCAAGCAGGTGCTGTCTGCCGCGTCCTGCAATTTTCGAGAGAGTGTTCCCTGAGCGCGCTTCGGTCGGCGGGAAAGGAAACTGGCTGTGGACTTCTTGACCGCCAATGGCCCGGCGTTGTTGTTCTACGTGTTTGCCGCGATGGCTTTGATCTCGGCGCTGTTTGTCGTCACGCTTCGAAATCCGATGTATGGCGCCATCGCGCTTCTCGCGTGCTTCCTCAGCATTGCCGTTCTCTTCTTGCTGCGACACGCCGAGTTTCTGGCGGTCGTTCAGCTGTTCGTGTACGGCGGTGGGATCATGGTCCTTTTCCTGTTCGTCATCATGCTGGTAAACCTGCATCAGCTGCGCGAGTCGAAACGGTTTACGCCCACGGCCCCGGTGGCCCTCATGGTCGCGCTGGCTTTGGCAGTGCTCTTCGTGTCGCTGTTCCTCGTCGTTTCGGTCTCGCCGGTGACAGCCGACACCTCTGCGTTGGTCATGGTCGACGGGGAAATCGTCGGGAACTCGGAAGCGGTGGCCTGGAGTCTGTTCCGGGAGTATCTCTTGCCTTTCGAGATTGTCTCCTTGTTTCTGCTCGTGGCGATGGTCGGCGCGGTGGTCCTGGGACGGAGGACTTGAAAGGGAGCTTATGGAGATCACGACGACTCACTATCTGGTACTGAGCTTCCTTCTGTTCTCGATCGGACTCATCGGGATTCTGACGCGACGCAACATGATCACGGTGCTCATGTCGATCGAGTTGGTACTCAACTCGGTCAATTTGAATCTGATCGCATTCTCCTACCAGTTTTCGGAACTGACCGGACAGGTTTTCGCCGTCTTCACGATTGCCGTCGCGGCGGGTGAAGCGGCTGTCGGGTTGGGTATTCTCTTAGGACTCTTTCGACTGCGGGGCACGACAAATCTGGACTCGGCGATGGAGCTGCAGGGATGATGGACTGGATCTGGCTCATCCCGGTTCTGCCACTCCTCGGGGCGTTGGTGAACGGCGTCATCCTCGGTGGTCGGGTGTCGAAGAGAACCGTCGGCTGGGTGGCTTGCGGCTCGGTCGGGGCGAGCCTGCTTCTCGCTGTCTCAGCCGTCTTCGCGTTCATTCGCAGTGCGGAGTACGCCGCCGGCCGAGGGTTCGAGAAGGTGCTCTACCTGTGGGTGCCGGCCGGTCCTCTCGAGATCGGGTCGCATGGCGCCACGACGCTTCGTGACTTCAATGTCGAGATGGGCTTCCTCCTCGACCCGCTGTCATCGGTGATGGTGGTAGTGGTGACGTTGGTGGGTTTTCTGATCCACGTGTACTCGGTGGGGTACATGGGTGATGACT